>JAAZLZ010000042.1 GCA_012799075.1 Bacillota bacterium | reverse complement strand
GCCAGCTCGGCCGAGGCTGCCGCGGCGGCGGCACTGGCCTGGACCACCGTCTCGGGAATATCCTTGGGACCGCTGAAGGCTCCCGCCACAAACACCCCCGGTCGGGAAGTCTGCACCGGCCGGAGGGGATCGGTCGAGCAGAAACCATACTCATCGAGCTGCAGTCCAAAGCTTTCCGCTTGCCGACCCGCTTCCTTGGGAGGCCGCAGCCCTACGGACAGGACTACCATGTCGAATTCTTCTTCCTGCACCCCGCCCGCTTCCGTCGTGTACCGCAGGCGCAAGTCTCCCGAAGCTGTTTCCTGAACATCATAAACCTTGGAGCGAACAAACCGGATCCCCTGGTTTTTCCCCCGCTCATAGTACTTCTCGAAGTCTTTGCCGTGGGTGCGAATGTCCATGAAGAAGATGGACGTCTCCAGGTCCGCCCGGGAGTGCTCCTTGGCGATCATGGCTTCTTTGATGGCATAGGTGCAGCAGACGGAAGAGCAGTAGCCGCATCCCGCCTGTTCATCCCTTGAGCCGACGCACTGGAGCCACGCGATCCGCTTGGGCTCCTTTCGATCCGATGGCCGGATAAGGTGTCCCCCATAGGGGCCCGAAGCACTTAAGATGCGCTCGAATTCGATGCTGGTCACCACGTTGTCATACCGATTATAGCCATATTCCATCAAGGAGCTGGGATCAAACTCCTCAAAGCCGGGACAAAGGACCACCGCCCCAACCGCTAGCTCCTTGAGTTCTCCTTGTTGATCGTGGCAAATGGCCTCGGCCTTGCAGGCCTTGACGCACTGGAAGCAATCGGAGCACACGCCGCAGTTCAAGCAGCGCTCAGCTTCCGCCCTGGCCTGCTCGGGGGTGTAGCCTCCATGGACTTCATCCATCCCCCGGATGCGTTCCATGGGGGGAAACTCCGGTAGAGGAATCCTTGGTTTTTCCGGTTCGCCCCGGGGAATTTCCCCCAGGTCCGCGGCCGGTTTAGGCCTGGATGGCCGATCCTCAGTCAAATCCTCCCCGGCCAGATAGCGTTGGATGGAGATGGCTCCTTCCTTGCCTTGGGCGATGGCATCCACTGCAACCTGGGGACCGAGGACCGCATCTCCGCCGGCAAACACACCGGGGACGCTAGTTGCCAAGGTCAACGGATCTACCTTGATGGTGCCATGCTCCATGGCCACACCTGCCTCGAGCAGGGCCTCTTGGAGCACCGTCTGGCCGATGGCGGGAATTAGCATATCCAGCTCCATGTCGAATTCAGACCCGGGGATGGGCTCCGGTCGCCGACGTCCCGAAGCATCAGGAGCCCCAAGCTCCATCCGCTGGCATCGGACGCCCCGGAGCCGGCCCTCCTCCGTCAGGACCTGGATGGGGTTGGTCAAGAAGTGAAACTCCACCCCTTCCGCGATGGCCCCTTCGATTTCTTCCGGCAGGGCAGGCATTTCGCTGCGGCTGCGGCGGTAGAAGACATGAACCTGGGCGCCGGTTCGGATCAAGGTGCGAGCGGCATCCATGGCCACATTACCCCCGCCGACGATCCCCACTTTCCGGCCGGTGGGAACGTCAACCCCCAGGTTGACATCCCGCAGGTAGTCAACGCCATGGACCACGCCTTCGGCTTCCTCCCCGGGGATCCCAAGCTTGCGGCTGCCCTGGGCGCCAACTCCGAGGAATACGGACTTGTAGCCCTGCTTGCCCAGATCCTCTAGGGTGATGTCCCGGCCGAAGGCGGTATTGGTGATGATCTCCACCCCGAGGGAGCAGATGTCTTGAATCTCTTTGTCAAGCACCTCCCGGGGCAAGCGATAGGCAGGGATGCCGTAGCGAAGCATCCCGCCCGCCTCGGGCAGGGCTTCAAAGATAGTCGGGCGATGCCCCTCTAAGGCCAGATAGTAGGCACAGCTAAGGCCGGCGGGGCCCGAGCCGATAATGGCCACCTTCTCCCCGGTCTTCTCCTTGGGAGTCCAAGGATGGACCGTCTCTGGCACCTGATCCGCGGCAAATCGCTTCAAGGCGGCGATGGAGATGGCCCCTTCCAGTTGTCCCCGCTTACATTCCCCTTCACAAGGATGGACGCAAACGCGGCCCATCACCCCGGGCAAGGGGATAGTCTCTTTGATCAAAGCCACGGCCTCTTGGTATTTCCCCTGGGCAATCAGGGCCACATAGCCTTGAACATTGCATCCTGCGGGACAAGCTAGCTGACAAGGCCGCTTTTCCACATGGCGGTCGATGCCAAACACACTGGGATAGGCTTGGGGAAAGGGACGAAAGATGGCTTTCCGCTCCCCTAGGCCTTCGTCGAATTCGCTTTTCACCACCACCGGGCAGACTTCGGCACACTCCCCGCAGCCGGTGCACTTGTCGGCATCCACATAGCGGGGCCGCTGCTGGACGAGGGCCCGAAAATTCCCCGGTTCACCCGTCAAGTCCACCAGATCGGCATAGGTCATCACTTCAATATTTAGATGGCGCCCACTGTCAACCAATTTGGGAGCCAGGATACACATGGAGCAATCATTGGTAGGGAAGGTTTTGTCAAGCTGGCTCATGGTCCCGCCGATGGAGGGCGATTTCTCCACCAGATAGACGTAGTAGCCCGACTCGGCCAAGTCCAAGGAGGCTTGAATGCCAGCAATGCCTCCCCCTACCACCAACACAGACCCGATGGTTTTCCCATTGGGCTGTTTGGCCATAACACATCCCCCCTCTACTTGCCGGTTACTTCATCTAATAGTCCTTGGGGATCAAGTTTGGTCGGGGCATCCTTGTCCTGGGCCGCCGCCAACACCATGTCCCGCCGCAGCTTCTGGATGAACCGATCGGCTTCTTCCACATCCCCGCGAAAGCGAGGGTGCACATAGCCTTCTTTGACGGCCATGTCTCGCAAAGCTCCGATGACATTGGTGAACTTAACGTTTTGCGGGCAATGGGCCGTACAGGTGTAACAGTTGACACACAGCCATAAGAGGTCGGACTTTAAGACTTCCTCCCGCATACCTAATAGAACCATCCGGATAATCTTCCGGGGATTGTATGCCGGGTCGATTTCGCTCACCGGGCAGCCGGCGGTGCATACACCACAGGCGAAGCAGACTTTGATCTGCTCTCCCCCTGGGTGGGCCGCCACCTCATATTTGAATTTCGGATCAAGCCGGGTGGCTGCAACGCTCACAATTAACACCTCCACTACTTAGGCACTGGCCTTAAGTCCCTCGATCATATCCGCGACTATCTTTTGGAAACGGGGGCCCATGTTGCTCGTTACGGGATGCCACTGCAAACGTTCCGGATCCATGCCGATCTCCTGGAGTATTTCCCTGGCATAATCGACTCGATTGCGGGCGCGGGCACTGCCATGGAGGCTTTGACAATTGTCTTCCTGACATGTCAGGACCAACACTCCGTCGGCTCCCTCTTCGAAGGCCCGCAGCATATGGAGCACTTCCACCCGGCCTCCACAGGGAAGGCGAATCAGATCGAGCTCGGCGGGCAGTTTTACCTGCCGGGCCGCCTGGTAGGCGGAGTTCTCACAGCAAAAGACCACAATCCGCATTTTATCTCCCCCCCATCTCCAGCTGAGCCAGTATCCCTTCGTTGTCATAAGCTTTATAATCAATGGCTTGGGCCGGACAGTCGGCAGCGCACATGCCGCAGGCCTGGCAGGCCGCGGGATTAATGAAGGCGGCTTCCTTGACCAAATCGATTTCGGCCGCTTGATGGGGACATAGGCGGACGCAGGTCAGACAGAAGACGCATTTTTCCGTCTCGACCCTCACCCTGTCCTCCTCATAGATGAGCACGCCTTGGCCCAGGAGAGCGCCGATCTCCCCGGCGGCGATGGTTCCATCTTGAATCACCCCGGGAAAGTCCATCTCGTCCCGACAGCCGCCCACCATGTAGATGCCCTTCCGGTTGGTCTCCACCGGATACAAATGGACGTTGGCCGGCTGCAAGACGCCCCATGCCCTGCCCAGGTCCTCCCCTGCCGGGAGGATCTCCTCTTCGAGGACAATTAGATCGTAGGCCTCGTCGACAACCACATTGTCCAGGTCAGGATCCTTGAACTGGAGAAGAATCTTCTCCCTCTGCTCTGTTGCCCTCGGGAGCTCTTCATACTTGAAAAACACAACTCCCCTATCCCGGGCCTTCCGGTACATGCTCTCCAGGGGCTTGCCGTCCACTTTCAGGTTGCGACACAAGATGTGGACTTCACTTCCCCAGTTGTCCTTTATCCTAAGGGCGCTGCGCAAGGCGCTCAAGGTGCCCAGCCGGGAGCCTAGTCCGTCCACATCCAAAAGAAAGGCGACTTTCTTGTAGTGCAGCCTGATTGGAGTCAGCTCATCGAGGCGGGTAAGACCAACTACATGGGGGCCGGGCTCTAGGCCCGACGATTGGGGCCAGCGAACCGTGCTCCCCAAGGCCAAAACCACCGCCCCTCCCCGCCTGGTGATGGGTCCCGCGGGGCTTTGCACCTCCAAGGTGAAGTCCCCCACTTGGCCCTTGAGGGCAAGAGGCTTGCTGGCCGATAGGATCTCAACTTCAGAGTCCCTTTGCAGGACCTCCAGGGCCGACCTTATCCACCCTTGGGGATCTTCATCCCAGGGGCAAAGGCCGTCGAGCTTTGTCAGCCGTCCCCCCAGGTTTTGCTCCTGTTCCACGATGACAACGGGCAAACCGAGCTTTCGCAGGCCAAGGGCCGTTTGCAGACCGGCAGCGCCGCCGCCGATGATGAGCACCCTTTGCTGGGCCTTGGCCTTCGTCCAGGCAACCGGCTCAAGATGGCGGGCCCTAGCCAAAGCCGCCTTGATCTCCCTGTCCTTGCCCACCGCATCCCTTCCCCTAAGGTCAACTAGGACTAACCGGAAGGGATCCAGGCCAGCCTGGCGGAAGGACTCCTTTAGTCCCTGTTCGACTAGTTCCGGGACTGCCCCGATGAGGATCCCACCGTCTAAGTCAAACCTGGTCCAGATGCCGATGAGCTTGCAGACAAGCTCCCGGGGCTGGGGAGGAAGGGTTGTAGTCACCACCACTTCTTCTCCTGCCAAAGACCCCGCATCAACTTCCGTTCCATCACATATAAATGCGCCCCACCTGGCCATCAGCCTTCCCTCCCCTCTAGCTTGATGATGGCTTTGGCGGCCGTTTCCATGCCGTGGGCCAAAGACTCGCTAATGTCCCGGGGGCCCCCGGCGGTGCCGGCCACGTAAATGCCCTCCCGACCTTTCAGAAAGCCGTGTTCATCCCGGTTCAAGGTCAGCAGGCGGGCCATTTCGGCGGTATTTGCCGATGGAGCTATCCCCACCGACAGGACCACCAGATCGTGTTCCCGGTTGGCAAAGCCCTCCCCGCTGACCCCATCGAAGTGGAGCTTTAACCGGTCCCCCCCATCGATCCGGGCTGGGATTCCCCGCATGAATTCAAAGTCATCTCGGGCCTGCCGGTAAATCTCCGGAAAGCCCTTTCCCCCCGTTTGGATGTCCATGTAGTAAAAGGTTGCTTTGGTCGCCGGCTCCCGGTGACGCAAAAGCCCTGCTAAGCGGAGGGCGTACTTGCAGCATACCCGGGAGCAGTAATCGGCCCCTTCCTGGACATCCCGGGAACCAACGCATTGAATGAAGGCCACATCCAAGGGCCGCCAGCCGTCGCCGAAGATATCGGTCCCTTCGATCCGATTGAGGGCCTCTTCCAGTTCAAGGCCGGTGATCACCCGGGGGAAGCGCCCATAACCAAGCCGGTATTTCCTTCGGGCATCGAAGGGTTCATGGCCAATTGCAGCCACAACCAGCTGGACGGAAAGATCCCAACTGGCACCGGGCCGATGGAAGTTGATGGCGCCGGTGGGACATGCCCGGGCGCAAAGATCGCAATCCTCCCCCGAGTAAACCTTGCACCTTTCTTTGTCGATCCTGTATGAGACCGCCCAGGGATTGAGGAGATCAACCGCGGCCTTGGGGCAGGCCTCAAGGCATCGTCCACAAGCATTGCAAAGGGTTGGATCGAGGGTCTGATCCCTTTGCAGGCGGACCTGAAAGCTGCCCGGTTCACCTTCAACGTCCACCACCTGGGTGTTGGTTAGGATTTCAACCAGGGGGTGTTGGTAAACCTCCTGGATCTTCTTCGGAATGAGACATGCGGAGCATTGTTGACAGCTGTCGGTAGCCTTGCACACATACCTGGCCCCCCAGCCGCCGACGGCTCCTTCCTTTTCCACTAAGTAAACCTTTATCCCCGCCCCTGCCAGCTTTAGCGCGGCTCCTAAACCGGCCGGGCCCCCACCTATGACCAAGGCACTTGCCTTCAAGACTTACTCCTCCCGTCCTGTGGAATTTGCTTGCTTTGACGGGTACTAATCATCATCCACCACCGGCCGGGGATAAAGTCCGGCCTCCTCCACAAGCCTGGGGATGATGCGCTCCCACATGACCGGCATTAAGTGCACCCCGGCCACACCCTCAATCTCCTTTAGCTGCTGAATTAGCTCGACGGCCATCTTGACCCCTTCTTCCGCCGGGTCTGCAGCCTTTTCCATCCGCTGAATGCATTCATCGGGGATGGAAACACCCGCCACATCCTGCTGCATGTAGCGCAGGGCCCTGACGGATCGGGTGGGCAGCACCCCGGCCATGATGTAGACCTCTCGATGGAGCCCCCGCTCCCGGACCAGCTCCATCCACCTGGCGAACCGGGGCACATCGAAGACCACCTGGGTCTGGATGAAATCGCAGCCCGCCTTGATCTTCTTGGCCAGGCGCGGCACCCTCATCGCGAAGGGGTCCCCGAAAGGATTGGCCGCCCCCCCGATGAAAAACTGGGGAGGAACCTTGATCTCATCGCCGCCCATAAACCTGCCCTTGCGCATCTGGTCCACACCCCAAATGAGCTGGATGGAATCGATGTCGTGGACGTTCTTAGCCGTTGGGTGATCGCCGAAGGACTGGTGATCCCCCGTCAGGCAAAGGACGTTTTTCAAACCCAAGGCCGCGGCCCCCAAAAGATCGCTTTGGATGGCCAGGCGATTCCTGTCCCGACAGGTCATCTGGACGACGGGTTCAACCCCCTCCTCCTGCAAGATGAGGCATGAGGCTATACTCGAGACCCTGACCACCGCCGTTTGATTGTCCGTTACGTTGACCGCATCCACATAGCCGCGGAAATACTGGGCCTTGTCCCGGATGGCTTTTGCATCAGCCGATCGGGGCGGACCCATCTCACCGCAGACGGCAAAGTGGCCTGCAGTTAAGACCTTCTCCAGTCGACTACCCGCCTTCATAATGCCACGTCCTCCCTCCTGATCCGACGAGGCCCGCCATCGCGGGAGTGGGACCAATCTTTAGGAAGGAAGATTGTCTCCAATTTGTCAAGTTCGCCCCTGGCCTCCAATCGGTCGTAGATCAACTGCCAGGCACAGTCCACATCCCCGTTGACCTCGCACTTGCCGTTTTGTGAACCACCGCAGGGTCCGTTGAGCAGGCTCTTGGAGCAACGGGCGATCGGGCAGATGCCCCCGGTTCGATCGAGGATGCAGTCCCCACAGGACTGGCACCTTTCACTCCAGCACCCCAAGTCTTCGTTGACCCCGAGAAACTTGGTGTTCAGCGCCGGATAGACGGGCAGGCCGGGGAAGAGATCCCCCAGCAGCTGGACCCCAATCCCACAAGCGGTGGAAAGTAAACAATCATATCCTTGCAGCTTTGTCAGTGGAGCCAAAAACTCCATATCACACTGGCGCTCAACGGTCTCCTCCCCCACGTGCTCAAGACCGGCCAAGCGCAAGGCCGAGGCCAGGACAGCCACTTCCTTCCTGCCCCCCGCCATGCAGATGGTAACACAGGTATTACAGCCGACCACCAAAACCCGCTGCTTGCCTTGGAGCATCCCTTTGATTTCCGTTAGCGGTTTTCGTTCAGCAACGATCACGGCCCTCACCTTCCTCTTGCTTAAAATCCACGGCAGCGGGGAATCCTGCCGACCCTTGTCAGTTCGGTTGATCCCTTCTGCAAAGGCGAAATCCCTTCCTTGGTGCGTTCTTGCGATCTTCGGTACTCTTTAGCGGAATCTGCGGCAACTACCCCATTTCCACCGGTTAATACTGGGGGTTCTGACAAGTCTCAGAGGCAAAGTCCAGGCAAGTGCCCCACATCCGGGATGATATCTGAAACGCCGGCTGCAGCCAGCTCTTCATAGGAATTGGAGCCTGTCAAAACGCAAAGAAGGTCCACTCTAGCTTCCTTGGCAAAGTGGACATCGATGACGGAATCACCGATCAAGAGGGCCTCCTCCGCCGGGCATTCCCTAAGATCCAGGACGTGGTCCACCATATCGGGGTGGGGCTTGGGCCGGGGAACGCAGCTGGTCCCCACCACTTCGGTGAAGAAGCCATCCACGCCTAAGGAGGCCAAAACGCCCCTAGCCGTTTCCGTCGCCTTATTGGTGGCCACAGCTAAGGAGGTCCGTTGGGAGAGAAAATCAAGGGCGGGCATCACCCCGGGCAAGAGCTTGGTTTCCTGGAGGACCACTTGCCCGTAGCGATGTCGAAACAGCCTGGTGGCCTTGGCAACCTGCCCACCCGGGACATACGAGGCCAATATTTCCTCCAAGGGATAGCCGATGAAGCCCTTGATTTCATCCCTTGGAGGGACGGTATGTCCTAGGGTCTGAAAAACATGGACGAACGATTCCAGCAGGGGTTCATACGAATCAATCAAAGTACCGTCCAAATCGAAAATCAGCAAAGAGACCCTTTTTAGTCCTTTATTAAGCTTGACTTGCAGCATGATCATCCTTCCTCCACGATTCTACGGGTATTTCGACAAAACCCTTTGCTTTCCTCCATGCAAAGGGTGCCAGATGGGGCCTTCCCTGTCAAAGGAGAACCTACTTTGTTGACATGGTGATGTGTACATCTTGGGGCAGGGCGAATCCCGCCGCTGCTTCAACGGCCTTGAGGATGGCACATAGGACGGGACAGGTGGAATGCCGCAGATGTCGGCGGCAAGCCTGATAGATCGTAGTCTCATCGAGGGGCGCAAAGACATCCATGCCATCTACCGTCTCCAGTTCCCCAGCTAGACCCTGAGCAGCCTTGCAATCGCTGGTAATCGCCAGCTTGACCAGATCGCCTTCGCCTTCGGCTTCTATTCTGGTGGCAAAGCCGCAGATTCCTGCCTGTACGTTTACGATGACCATTTCCATCCCACCTTCACTTGAGGTATACGCTTTTAATTGTATCATGATTGAATATTTGTGGAAGGGGTTGGAAGGCAGCGATAGCTTGACTTTGACCGGGGGTGGTTATATCATGTGAATGGAGCTTCATATGAATCAAGGTTCACATAGGTGAAGGGGGATGTCATTGCCAAAGGATACCTTTTTCAACTTGCCCGATGAAAAGCGCCAGCGGGTGATCGATGCGGCCATCGATGAGTTTGCCGAGCGCTCCTTCCATGAGGCCAGGGTGACCGCGATCGCCGAGGGGGCCGGGATCGCGATGGGGAGCTTCTATCAATACTTCGAGGATAAAAAGGACCTGTTTAAATACATCATCGAACTCATCGTCAAAGAGAAGCTCGCCTACATCAACCAGGACATGATGGCCAACATGCAGAACTACGGCTTTTTCCAGCTTCTGCGGGAGATTTACTCAAGGGGCCTTCGGTTTGCCAAGGAACGTCCCCGGCTGCTGGCCATCGGTCTGTCGTTGACGAATAATGAGGCCCTTTACCATGAGGTGTATGGGGATCACGTCCAAACCAGCGATGATTTCTTCCGCAAGCTGCTTGCGAAGGGCATTGCCGATGGGGATCTGGATCCGACCATAGACCCCATCCTTGTTGCTCGGCTGTTGACCATGCTGAACTATGCCCTCGCGGATTTTGTCTATGAGGACGGAAAGCTGGACTTAGATGATATGGAGATCATCGATAAGATGCTTAATCTGATTGAAAACGGCATCAAGAACAGGGCTGCCGCTTTAGGGGGTTGTTGACAATGGCTTTGTTGGAGTTGAAGGGAGTCAAGAAAATCTATCAACAGGGAAAGATCGAGGTGCCCGCCCTGAGGGGCATTGATCTGAAAGTGGAAACAGGGGAGTTTACGACCCTCTTCGGTCCCTCCGGCTCGGGCAAGACCACCCTGCTGAACCTCATCGGTTGTCTGGATCGGCCCACCGAAGGGACCATCTTGTTTGATGGCCAAGATCTGGAAACTCTCGACAAGAAGGATTTGGCCATGATTCGCAGGAAACACATCGGATTTGTTTTCCAAAGCTACAATCTGATCCCGGTGCTGACGGCCTATGAAAATGTGGAGTTTGCCATTAGACTCCTCCATGAGCACAGCAATAAGGAGCTGGAAGACAAGGTCATGAAGATCCTGGCGGATGTCGGACTGGAAGGGCTGGAAAAGCGCCGACCAAATGAGCTCTCCGGCGGGCAAAAACAGCGCGTCGCCATTGCCAGGGCCCTGGTTAAGGAGCCGAAGCTCATTTTAGCCGATGAACCTTCGGCCAATTTGGATTCTAAGACCAGTGAAGAAGTCCTAGCCGTAATGGCCAAGATGAATCAGGAGCTGGGCACGACTTTCATCTTCTCCACCCATGATCCGTTGGTGATGGATTATGCCCGTCGGCTGCTGGAAATCAGGGACGGAGTCATCTCACTCGATCAAAGGAGGGAGGAAAGAAGTGTTTCTCACTAAGCTGGCCCTTAAGAACCTAGTCCGGCACCGTCATCGAACCTTGATTACCGCCTGCATCATTGCCGTCGCCATTTTCTTCTATCTCCTCCTGGACTCCTTAATCGGCGGCATGACCGAGATGTCCTACGACACTTTGATCGACTACGAAACCGGCCATTTACAGATTGTAAGCCGCAATTACTGGGAGGACCAAGAAAAGCTGCCTTTGAAGGATTTGCTCCCTTTGACGCATCTAGCGACCCTGCCGAAAATGGAGGGTGAACAAGGCCGGTCACCGGAACTAGACTTCCCGGCCCGGCTAAGTAACGGGATCAATGAACTGCCGGTGATTGGCAAAGGAATCATTCCGGAGGAGCTGCAAAGGGTCTTCGCCCTGGAAGATCAGTTCGTCGCCGGGTCCATGTTTGCCCAAGGGGAGTACAGGGCAGTCATGGGAAGGAGGCTGGCCGATCTGTTAGACCTCCAGGTGGGGGATTACATAACCTTGCTAATCAAGGACAAAAATGAGACCCTCAATACCATCGAGGCGGAAATAGCCGGCCTGGTCCACACCATTAATCCCAACGTCAACCAGAATGTGGTCTATCTGCCCTTAGACATAGCACAACAGGCCCTGGCCGTTGACGATGAAGTGAGCAAGGTGATCATCAGGCTGGGCAGCAAAGATAGGGCCTTTAGCGCCGCCCGGGAACTGGAGGCCAAAGTGCAGGGAACTGGTGAGGTCGGTGTTTACCCGTGGAACGAGCTG
>JAAZLZ010000041.1 GCA_012799075.1 Bacillota bacterium | reverse complement strand
TACTGGGTCGTTGGCTTCGGGCCGAAGGAGATCCTTCGCTTAGGCTGCCCGCATTTGCACGGGCGCCGCTCCTTTCTCTCCTCGGGAATGGCTCCGCCGGCCTTATTTGGCCTTTGCCCGGCCCGATCATCTTTCATTTGGGGCATATGCATCGCTCCTTCAAAAAGGACAAGCTCCATGTCATGGGCTGCTTATCACCTTGCCATGGGCTTCGATGGAACGTCGGCGCATTTCCTCTTCGTCTTTGATCCATTGGGACCAGTTTTCATCGGTAATGATGCTTTTCAAGAACTGGAGCCATCTTCGGTGCCCAGGAGACGGCTCCGCAGTCAAATTCCAAGGACCAGCCGCATCTTCTCGCAGCAATCCATGTTCACAGGCTTGGAAGTGGGCCCACAGGATGCTGAGGGCCAGGATGTTGGGCCTTTCTTCCCTTGCCCTGGAGGATGAGGACTGGACGGTCATCAAGACATCCTCCCGGCGGATAGGCTGCGGGGTTCTTTTGGTAACCCTGTAATACATTTTCATAGTTTTCTTAGCGGATTTTCCCGGGGACATCGCCAACCTCCTCACGGTGAGGCGAAGGCAAGAGCCTCCGCCTCGCGGGATTTGGAATTTACCCTTCAGGACACGGGCCAAGGCACTGCACATCGGTCACTTCACAATCGCACACCACTGTGAAGGTCACCGTAAACTCAACGCACAACAGCTGTGAGAACTCCTCCTCTGGCTGACACTGATTAGCCTCCAACTACAGAATTTTTGGGCTCATTCTGGACACCTCCTTCATTTGGCAGCTAGTTTAAGTTATTCCGCGACGCGTCTTTGGTACATGGTGCATTGCTCCCAAATTAGCTGGCGAAGGAGGGCCTGGTCCGGATTAACGGCCCTTGCAGTCCCGGTCCTTGTGCTTGCAGCATGCCCACCAGAAAAGCAGCAAGGTAATCAAAAACGAAAGGAGCATCAGGACCTTATGATGGCAGCCGTCTTGATCCTTCGGGCATGGGCCGACAGGTTTGACATCGATTACCCGGCAGTCGGCATCAACGGTGAAGGCAACCTCATACTCGACACAAATCAACTCTCTAACGGTTTCCCTGCACCCGGGCAGGGGCTGACAAAGGGCTCCCTCTGACATGTTCCTTTCCCCCTTCATTGGGGTAGTCTAACCTAAGTCCGTTCACCCATAGAATACGCGAATCGCCGGGCAAGGGTGCATTCTGTGATCCATCTCACGGTGAGCCTTCCAGATCTGAGATAAGCTGACATCAGCCGCAGATGCTCATCCATTAATATCGAAGGAGGCCGGACAATGGGAAGGCGAAAAGTGCTTATAGCCTGTTTGCTGATTGCTGTCATGGCGTTTGGTCCGTTGGCCTTTGCTGCGGACATCGGAGAAGAACCGATTGTAGACGGTGAGGTCTTGGATGAACTCGATGAAGGGGTAGAAGATCCAACTCCTGATCTTCCCGGAGATGACGAAGAGTTGCCCGGAGATGATCAAGAACTGCCTGGGGACGATGAAGAGCTCCCCGGAGATGACGAAGAGCTTCCCGGGGACGACGAAGAGCTGCCCGGGGATGATGAAGAGCTTCCCGGGGATGATGAAGAGCTTCCCGGGGACGATGAAGAGCTTCCCGGGGATGACGAAGAGCTTCCCGGAGATGATGAAGAGCTTCCCGGGGACGATGAGGAAGAACCTGGGGATGACGAAGAGACCCCTCGGCCCGTTCCTCCGGGGTTGACGGATAAATTCAACGAATTGCCCGAGGGATATATGGAGGCTGCTTTGTCCAAAGGCCTCAGTGTGGGCGACGCGGTTAAGCTGGGCGTTCACGCTCGGCTGGCCTTGCGGGCAGGAGCGGATGAGGAAGGGGTCTGGGAGCTTTTAGACTCTGTCCAATCCGGAAATGAAGTTGATGCAGTCAAAACGAGGCTTAAAGAGCTTCGCCGAGAGGCCCGCTCCCGCGGTCAAGACCCTGATGTTGGGGAAGAAGAAGTCGGGTTAATGGCCCAGGAGCAGAACCAGCTGAGAGAGCAGGATAAAGCTGGGCAGAAGGAGTTAAAGGAGCAGGAGAAGGCTGAGCAGAAGCAGCTGAAAGAGCAGGAGAAGTTGGAGAAGAAACAGCTAAAAGAGCAGGAAAAGGCGGAGAAGAAGGAGCAAAAAGCGAAGGAAAAAGGCTCTCCCCCAGGTCAACAGAAAAAGGGGAAATAATACGGCAAAAGGCCCCGGGGAAAACCTGGGGCCTTTTTGGGTCCAGCTTGTGGATGCAAAAGCTCGAACAAACTGAGTAATCCCAAACCGGCAAGGCAGTCGGGAGGCGGTCCTGAACCAGGTGTCTCTGGTCGGACCCCTTTGTTGATCAGGGGTGCTTCCGGGAATGCTTTCCAAGCGTTGACGCCTGGAATAGCCCCGGACCGTCAAGGCCGGGGAATGCTCGCAGGAGTTGTCAGCGAGTGTGGAGAAGTTTTCACATGTTCGCTTAAATAGGGGTGGCGCAATGGGTGGATTTTCGTCGGGACAGAATCATCGAACCATTGAAGATATTCTCCGGGAGACGATCCAGGCCCTCCGGCACGGCAAGGAAGAGGTCTTTCAAATTGCTGAGGCTGCTTGGAATGAATACCGGCGGCTGCAAAAAGAGCTTGAGTCCGTTCGGGCGGAAACGGCCCTGGCCGTTGCCCTGGTTGATGATCTGGAGCCCAAGTCCAGACGGGCCCGGCTGCACCTGCTCCAGGTCAACCGGGATTTCCATCGTTATACCGAACAAGACATCAAGGACGCCTACGAAACAGCCCATCGGCTGATGTCCAACTTGACCGCGGCTCGGGACCGGGAGGCCCTTTTGCGCCAGCGGCGGGATGAGCTGGAAAGGGCCCTGATTAGCATCTCTGATCTGGCGGAGAAGGCCGATGAGGTTGTCTCCCAAGTGGGGGTAGCCATGGAATATCTCCTGGGCAACTTGGAAGGCGCAACCAAGATGCTGGCCGGCTGGAAGCAAAAAAGCGAAATGGCTACCAGAGTCATCAAGGCCCAGGAGGAAGAGCGGAAGCGGGTGGCCCGGGAGATCCACGACGGACCGGCCCAGTCCCTGGCGAACCTGGTCCTCAGGACGGAGATCTGCGAGCGGCTCCTGGCCCAAGATATTGACGAGGCCCTGAAGGAGCTGGGGGAGCTCAAGAAGACGGCCAAGGGCAGTCTGACTGAGCTCAGGCGCATCATCTTTGATCTTCGCCCCATGGCCCTGGATGATTTGGGCCTGGTTCCCGCCCTTCGCCGCTACCTGGAGGATTTGCGGGACCGGCTGGGCCTGCCGGTGGAGCTGGTGATCCTGGGGGAGGAGGTCCGATTGGACCTGAATCAGGAGGTGACCCTGTTTCGTCTGGCCCAGGAAGCGGTCAACAACGCCAGAAAGCATGCCCAGGCCAAGGAAATCCGCGTCAGACTCGAGTTTGCCCCCTTGGCCGCCACCCTCGTGGTGGAGGATGACGGCCGGGGCTTCATCCCTTCCGAAACAGGCAGCTTAGCGGGCTTTGGGCTTCTTGGCATGCGGGAGCGGGCAGAGCTTGTAGGTGGGGACTTTGAGGTGACCTCGGCTCCGGGAGAGGGGACAAGGATTCGGGTAAGGGTGCCATTAGCTAAGGAGTGACGAAAGGATGGAGCCCATCAGGGTGCTCATCGTCGATGATCATGCCCTGTTCCGGCAGGGCTTGGCTCGGATTTTGGAAATGGAAGAAGACATCGTTGTTGTGGGGGAAGCGGCCAACGGACGGGAAGCCTTGGAACGGGCGGCGGAGCTAAGACCCCACGTGGTCCTGATGGATATCAACATGCCGGTGGTCAACGGCCTGGAGGCGACTCGCAGACTCCATCGGAAGCTGCCCCATGTGGGCATCATCGGCCTGACCATCCATGATGATGAAGAATACTTGCGGGAGCTGATTAAGGAAGGAGCCCAAGGATATTTGCTCAAAGACACGGAGCCTGTCCGGGTGGTGGAGGCCATCCGCCGTGTCTTTCGCGGGGAAGCCTTCCTTCCTCCGAACCTGATCACCAAGTTGTTTTCAACCCTCCAGCGGCCATCCGCCGCGGATGATGCCGCACCCCCGGAAGAAGATCTTACTCCCCGGGAACGGGAAGTTCTCCAGTGCATTGCCCAGGGAATGAGCAACAAGGAGATTGCCGTCTCCCTTTACATCAGCCAGAAAACCGTCAAGAACCACATCAGCAGCATCTTCCGCAAACTGGACCTGACCGACCGCACCCAAGCGGCTGTTTACGCCATCAAACAGGGTCTAGCCACCCTCGACTAGGACTTGGGTCCTAGATAAATAGGACCTCGGGCCCATGGCCCCGCCTTCCTAAAAATGTTAACCTATATCCACAGGCAGGAAATTTTTCCACGATAAAGGCAAACCCTCCGAAAGGGGGGGACGCAAAGCTTCGAGCCTAAAGCCCCCAGGGGCCATGGCAGTCGGGCCGCCGAAGGATATTTTTTAGCCCACTTCCGGCGGCTTCGGAAGTGGGTTTTTGCATAGAGGGCATCGAGGAGACAACCTTCAAGGAGGGATTTTGATGAGCGTCTGGCGGCGTCTTTTCTGGGAGGAAGAAGGACAGGGAATGGTGGAGTACGGGTTGATCCTGGCCCTGGTGGCTGTGGCGGCGATTGTTGCGTTTAACACGTTGGGTGAGGGGGTCGTGAATACCCTGAGCAAAGTCACTGGGGAATTTCCGGATATCTCTGGCGGTGGCGGTGAGTGAACAGATAGTCTTTTCTGCTAATCGTCCCATGATTACCCCCTAACCCTTTCTTAGGAGGTGCGAGGCGGGAAGCGAGTGGTGGGAATATGGCGGCTGTTCCCACGGGGGACGCTTCCCGCTTCCCACATCTTAAGAAGTGGGGAGAGACAGATGACAGACGCTGCATTGCTTCTTGGCGTACTGCTGGCGGGGGGATGGGACCTGGCCAGGCGAAGAATTCCCAATTGGCTCACCTTTGGACTGATGGGGCTG
>JAAZLZ010000006.1 GCA_012799075.1 Bacillota bacterium | reverse complement strand
GCGCTGCCCCCTCGGGGGTGCAGCTGACTGAAAACCACCCCCACATGGGGTGAAAGCTAACGAAAGTCGACATCAAGAACCCCTCCCCGTATTCTTTTCTGCAAGAACAACGGTATACCTTTCAAAAAGTAAGAGGGGCGGAGAATCCCCCGCCCACACCTGTCAGCCCGATGCTGAAAGAGAACTTTTTCGTTTTCGAAAGTAGGAAAAGAGAGGATAGCCCCACATGAGCAAAGCCCCCAAACAAAGGACCGCACTCACCGGCCGGGTGAAAAACTCCCAGAGGCTCCAGTGGGTCTTGATGACGCTGATCATGAAGTTCTGCTCGACGATGGGCCCTAGGACGATGCCAAGGACAACTGGTGCAACTGGCACTCCATTGGCCTCCAGGTAGAAGCCAAGGAGCCCCATCACCAACATGACCCCCACATCGAACAGGCTGTTGTTGATGGCAAAGGAGCCGACGATGCTGAAAAGCAAGATAATCGGCAGCAAGTAGTTCTTCGATACCCGCAGGAGCATGCCGCTGGAGCGAATGGCCAAGTAGCCTAAGGGGATAAGGAGGATATTGGCCAGGATGAAGGTTACATACACGGCATAAAGAAGGACCGGCTGCTGTTCAAAAATCATCGGTCCTGGTCTTAGCCCCTTCATCATGAGGACCCCGATCAAAATGGCGGTGATGGAGTCCCCCGGGATGCCAAAGACTAGCGCAGGCACCCAAGCGCCTCCTAAAGCCGCGTTGTTCGCGCTGGTCGCTCCAACAATAGGTTCAATGTGGCCCTGTCCGAACTTGTCGGCCTCGGGTGATGCGTTCTTCGTCACCGCGTAGGCGATCCAGGCCGCGATATCCGCTCCGGCGCCGGGCAGAATGCCAATGACAACGCCAATGATGCTAGAGCGCAAGATTCCCATTTTGTAGCGGCGAACGACGGTGGCGATGCCCGAGAAGATGTGCCTGGGAGCCTCGGATGTAGCCACCTGCAGCTCCTCCGAATGAAGGACATTGCGAAGAACCTCAGAGACTCCAAAAAGCCCAATCATGGCGGGAATGAAGTTGATGCCCCCCGTGAGCTCCACATTGCCGAAGGTGAACCGGGGGTAGCCCAGGGTGATGTCAATTCCCACTGTCGATATCAACAGGCCCAGCATCAATGCAATAGCTCCTTTGACCATGGAACCCGATGAGACAACCACCGCGGAGCTAAGGCCAAGGACCGCCAGCCAAAAGTACTCAAACGAAGTGAAGCTCATGGCACATTCGGCTAGGAGAGGAGCTGCCACCATCAAAGATAAAGCTCCCAAAAGCCCTCCAATGGCGGAACAGGTGACTCCTACCCCCAGTACTTGCCCGGCCTTTCCCTGTTTGGTCAAGGCATAGCAGTCATCGGTATAAGCTGCGGATGACGGAGTGCCCGGCATCCTCACTAGGGTTGCGGGAATGTCCCCGGCAAAGATGGCCATGGCTTCCATGGCCACAATAGCCGCCATTGCCGGCAGAGGCTCCATGAAGAAGGTAAACGGCACTAGCAAGGCCGCCGCCATCGTCGCCGTTAATCCAGGAATGGCGCCTACGAACAAGCCGTAGATGCTCGCCACAAGGATCGTCAGCAGGGTGCAGGGCTCCGCCACCAGAGAGATTGCTTGCACCAGGTATTCATACATCAATACCCCATCACCCCCAACGGCAGAGGGACTAGCAAGACTTGACTAAAAAGCCAGTAAACGAACAGGACGGCCGCCATGCTGGCCACGAACCCTTTCAACCGGGCAGCACCCAGCCTCAACATGAGCACCCAGCTGATGACCACCGCGGTAATCATGAACCCAGCAATTTCCGAAATGAACATGTAGCACAAAATGACACCGATCACCCATAGGATGTTCACCCATTCCTCCCGGCCTTCAGCCTTTTCCTCTCCCCCGGGGGATAGGTCCCGCTTGGAGAGATTCTGGCCGATTAGAACAAGCCCCATGATGGCCAGAATAATGGCTAGGAGCTGGGGGAAAAGACCGGGGCCGGGGTGGCCGTCCGGCAGCTGGGGAAAGCCCAGAGTCAAAATGAATACGAACACTGCCAGTGCAATTGCCACCCCGCCGATGACCAATTCACCTATTCGCATGATTCATCACCATCATCTCAAAGAGCCTATTGGGTAAGACCCAGGTCTTTCATCAGCTTGCCGAACATGGCATCCTGCTCAGCCACAAACTCACTGAAGGCCTTGCTATCCCGGTAGACCACGCCAAATCCGTTGTTCTGCATGAATTCTACGTATTCATCACTGGCAACCACTTTGGCCAAGGCTTCCTCCAAGATGGCGACAATATCATCGGGGGTCTTTGCGGGAACCATGATCCCCCGCCAGGCTCCCAAGGCCCAATCCAGACCCTTGTCCTTTAGGGTGGGAACGTCCGGGAACAAGGGATCCCTTTGATCAGACATGATGGCCAAAGGCCGAACCCGGCCCGCGTCGATAAGGGTTGCCCCTTCCGGCAGACTTGCCGTTACAATATCGACGCCGCCAGCCACAAGCTCCTGCAGCCCAGTCGCCGCGCCGGTGCTGGGAACCCAAGCCACTGCGCTTTCCGGTAGTCCCAGGGTCTGCATCCAGCCCGCCCGGGCCAGGTCCCAAATGCCGCCCTTGGCAGTTCCAGAAGCCTTCAAGGATCCAGGGTTTGCCCGAATGGCATCATGGAGCTCCTCGAGCGTCTGCCAAGGAGAGGTGCTGCTCACCATGACTCCGGCGGGGTCAAAGTTGACCTGGGCGACACACCGGAGATCCTTGTAGGAGATGGGGGTCAGGCCCATCCAGTGCATCATGGCGATCTCCACCGTACCAATGGTTATGGTGTAGCCATTAGACGCCGCTGTGGCCCCAGCACTGTGCCCGACCGCGCCTCCGCCTCCGGTCCGGTTGATGACGTTAACGGGCTGTCCGAGTTCTTTCTCCAATAGGACCGCGATCATGCGGGCAACACGGTCGGTGCCTCCCCCGGCCGCCCATGGACAAATAAGGCTGATCGGACGACTTGGGTACTTTTTCTGGGCTTGAACCATTCCGACAACACCGAATACAAGGACGAGTAACAACACCCATGCGATGCACCTGCAGTTTCTGAACATACCGCACACCTCCAAGGGATGTGTAATTACTTCTATGTTATTAGTTAACCAGTGACCATCTAATTCCTGCATGCAGTTCAGAATAAAGAGAAGAAACCAATGGTGGGCGTATTAGGGTTGGTTTGTATGGAGGATTTCTATCGATTCATCTCGTAAATCAGCCGCAATCCCTCCAAGGTAAGTTCCAGATCAATTTTATCGATGACCTTCGTTTCCCCCGCGATTAGGTGGGCATAGCTGCCCGTTGCAACGACTACCGGGCTGCCGGTGAGCTCCTGCTTCAACCTGTCAACTATCTCCCTTACCATCCCAACGTAGCCGAAGATGATCCCCGCTTGCAGGCTGCTGACGGTGTTCTTCCCGATGGCCCCGGAGGGACGCTGCAGATCGATCCGCGGCAGTTTGGCCGTCTGTAGAAAGAGGGCCTCGGTGGCAATCCAGATCCCCGGGGCAATGGCGCCCCCCAAGTAGGCACCATCCTTGGAAATCGCATCGAAGCTGGTAGCCGTGCCGAAATCCACCACAATGGCCGGGACCCCGTGGTGATGGACAGCGGCCACTGCATTGGCGATCCGATCGCTCCCTACCTCTTTCGGGTTCTCGTAGTGAATGGGAATGCCCGTCTTGATTCCCGGTCCCACAACCAGGGGCCTGGTTCCCAAGTAGCGTTGGACCATTTCCTCGAAAGCATGCATGATGGGCGGCACAACGCAGGAGACGACCACTCCTTGGATTTCATCTTTGTCGACTCCGCCCTCGCGGAAAAAGGACAGGAGATAGCTCCCCATTTCGTCTTCTGTCCGACG
>JAAZLZ010000040.1 GCA_012799075.1 Bacillota bacterium | reverse complement strand
GGAAGGAGTGTCTATTAGGATAAAAACAGATAAAACAAAAGGCGGGTAAACTTCCTTGGTGATCTGTCACTCTTTTCGTGGGGAGTTTTCATGGCCAAAAATGGGGATTTTCAACTGGCCATTGACAGATCCCGTCGAAACTGCTGGGGATTGCAGGGCGGCATCATATATTGCAGCTCCTCGGGATGTCCCTTTTGGATGTCTTCCAGGTAGGATGCGACGATGCTCATAGGAAAGCCTCCTTTCTATGTTTACTCCATGAATATGGGGGAGGTCTTTGATTTGGTCTGGTGAGATGGGCACAGATCTTGAAAAATAGCCCCTTTTGAATAGTCCCATGTTAGGATAACGAATGGGAAAAAATAAGAAGAAGGATATGGAATGTGAATAATAGAATAAATAAACTGCGCCCGAGGCGGGTAATCCTGGAAAGGAGTGGTTTTCAATGAAGCGCTGGGTTGCCGTGGGGATCAGCCTGTTTCTGATAACACTGCTGGCGGGAACCGTAGTGGGCAAAGAAGAAGTTGTCTGGTCCTTTGGACATCATCACTCGTTAGAGCATCCGTGGGGCAAGGGGGCACAAATGATTTGTGACCTGGTGGCTGAACGGAGTCAGGGGCGATTCATCATCGAACACTATCCTGCTGGCATCTTGGGTGGCGAATTCGATACCTTTGACCAACTCATGGTCGGAGCCATCGAATTGATGATTGTGGGACCTGCTGCCTTGGGCAGATACTACGAGCCCATCAATATTCTCCAGGCCCATTATGTTTTCAGGGACCTGGATCACATGTTTACCGTGATGAGGGGCCCCATCGGTGGTGAATTGTACCAGGGAGCATTGGAGGCAACGGGGGTTGGCTCCCTTGATGTTTGGTACTATGGGACCCGGCACATAACTACCTCGAACTTTCCCGTCTACAAGCCGGAGGACTTGATAGGCAGGAAAATCCGGAGCATGGATATTCCCTTCCATGTCCATAACATCGAAGCGATGGGGGCTACGGCAACCCCTGTTGCATATCAGGAACTCTACATGGCCCTTCAGACAGGGGTGGTTGAGGGACAGGAAAACCCCCTGCCTTCCATTGATGTGATGAAATTCTACGAGGTGCAAGAATACTTGATCTTGACGGGTCACTGCATCCATCCTGGGCTCCTGCACGTGAACGATAAGGCGTTCCAGGCTCTACCTTCGGATCTGCAAGAGATCCTGACTGAAGTGGTCTATGAAGTGACCGATAAGGTAACGGAGATGATCCTGGCTGAAGAGGCCAAGCTTCAAGAGAAATTCGAGAACTATGGCATGAAAACCATTGTGCCTGATGTTGATGCTTTTCGAGAAAGGACCGTCGCCAACGTGCTTGCGAAGTACGACGAGATATGGGGCAAGGGGCTGTTCGCAAAGATACAGGAAGTGAAATAGCAGTCTAGGGGGCCTTCGGGCCCCTTCGCATCTGGAGGTGAGGTGGATGAGCAACCATTATCCCCGCCAGGACAATTTCGAGGAGAGCATTATCGGCGTTCTCTTGCTTATCATGTTGGTTGCCGTTGTGGGTCAGGTGTTCTTCCGATATGTGCTAGGCACCCCCTTGCGATGGACGGAGGAACTGTCTAGGTACAGCTATGTCTGGCTTACCTTTATTGGTGGAGCCTATGCCATCAAGCGCGGCAGTCATATCTGCCTGCTTTACTTCGTGGAGAAGCTCCCTCCTTTTGGGCAGCAAGTCGTGAGGCTCTTGGGCAATGCCTTGGTCTTTGCCATGTTCGTTTATGTTCTTCCCAGCGGGATCAGCTATGTCTTAAGCATGTATCGCGTCTTGTCGCCCGCCCTGGAGATTCCCTTGGCCTTCTTGTACCTGGCGGTCATCGTGGGGATCTTTCTCATGCTGTTTAGGCTCATCATGGACTCAAGGTTGATTCTACAGCAGATTAAACAGACTAGGGGAGGGTCCATCGATG
>JAAZLZ010000039.1 GCA_012799075.1 Bacillota bacterium | reverse complement strand
ATGTGACTGCGGAACGTTTGCAGGCCGTTTATGATCAGTGCCATCCACGCGCTAAAAAGGAGGGCTGAATTTGTTTCGAGGAACGACTATCCTTGCCGTGAAAATGAACGATCAGGGGGCCATCGCGGGAGATGGCCAGGTCACCTTTGGTGAGAAAACGATCATGAAGCAGGCAGCCGTAAAGGTTAGACGCATCAAATCCGATGTGCTGGCGGGCTTCGCGGGTGGTGCTGCAGATGCCCTCACCTTATTCGAAAAGTTCGAAGCCCGGTTGGAACAGTTCCAGGGCAATTTGCTGCGGGCCGCGGTGGAGCTGGCCAAGGACTGGCGAACAGATAAGGCCCTACGACGTTTGGAGGCCTTGATGGTAGTCATGAACAGGGAGTACTTGCTCCTCCTCTCCGGAACAGGGGAAATCATCGAGCCCGATGACGGCTTGATCGCCATCGGTTCGGGAGGGGCATATGCCCTGGCAGCGGCCCGGGCCTTGAAGGCCAACACCCAGATGTCTGCGGCGGAAATTGCCCGGGAATCCTTGCGAATTGCCTCTTCCATCTGTGTGTTTACCAACGATAACATCACCGTGGAAGAGCTGTGAAAGGAGTCGACATCATGTCGGAATTGACGCCCCGGGAGATCGTTTCTGAGTTGGATAAGTACATTGTCGGGCAACAGGAAGCTAAGCGGGCGGTAGCCATTGCCCTGCGAACCCGCTACCGCCGGTCTTTGATGCCGCCTGAGCTTCGCGAAGAGGTTGTCCCGAAAAACATCTTGATGATCGGTCCCACGGGAGTGGGCAAAACGGAAATCGCCCGCCGATTGGCTCGGTTGGTCAATGCCCCCTTCGTCAAGGTGGAGGCCACCAAGTTTACCGAGGTCGGTTATGTGGGACGGGACGTGGAATCGATGGTCCGGGATCTGGTCGAAACGGCCATTCGCATGGGGAAAGATGCCAAGATGCGAGAAGTGGCTGATAAGGCGGAACTGTTGGCCCAAGAACGTCTCCTTGACATCCTTGTTCCGATGCCAAAACCGAAGACAGCTACTAATCCCTTTGCCGCCTTGTTGGGGATGGGAGAGCCTGAAGTGGATGAAGCTGAGTCGGAAGAGACCCGCCATTCCATCCGAGTTAAGCGGCAAGATCTAGCCGAAAGACTCCGCTCCGGTGAACTGGAAGACAAGATCATCGAGATCGAAGTGGAGGATGCCACACCCCATACCTTAGAGATATTCACCGGGATGGGGGTCGAGGAAATGGGCATCAACTTACAGGACGTTTTCGGCGGCATGCTGCCTAAGCGCAAGCGGCGTCGGCGGGTGACCGTCAACGAGGCGAGGAGAATCCTCGCCCAGGAAGAAGCACAGAAACTAATTGACATGGATGAGGTGATCAGTGAGGCCATCCATCGAACAGAGCAATACGGCATCATTTTCATCGATGAGCTGGATAAGATCGCAAGCCGGGAAGGGGGCGCCGGACCGTACGTATCCCGCGAGGGCGTCCAGCGGGACATCCTGCCCATCGTGGAGGGCTCCACCGTTATGACCAAGTACGGCCCCGTTCGCACCGACCATGTCCTGTTCATCTCGGCGGGGGCTTTCCATGTTTCCAAACCGGCGGATTTGATCCCCGAACTCCAGGGCCGCTTCCCCATCCGGGTTGAGCTGTCCAGCTTGACTGTCGAGGACTTCGAACGGATCCTGACGGAACCGGAAAATGCCCTGCTGAAGCAATACACGGCCCTTCTAGCCACGGAGGGGCTAAACTTGGAGTTTACCCCTGAGGCCACCCGGGCCATCTGCGAAATCGCCTATCTGGTGAACGAGCAGACGGAGAACATCGGAGCAAGACGACTCCATACAATCCTCGAGAAGATCCTGGAAGAGATCTCCTTTGAGGCAGCTGACCTAGATAGTCCCGTTGACTGCGTCATTACGAAGGAATACGTGGATAAACGTTTGCAGGGAATAATCAAGGACAGGGATCTGACCCGGTATATCCTGTAACAAGTCTATCAATATGCAACTTTCCCTGATAAAAAGCAGGAACTTGTTGGTTCATGAAGAAAGATTTCCCGTAGACTCTGGGGAGGAGGCCCTTTCCCTTAAGGCAGGCCGCCAACTCGTCGAAGATCTTACCAAGGGAGGGTGAGACATGGCCAAGTTCAATGCTACCGACAGCCTGCTGGTCAGGGCGATGGACTACGCCGCAGCCAGAAGCCAGGCCTTGACGGCCAATATTGCCAACGCTAATACCCCAGGGTATAAACGCGTCGATGTTTCCTTTGCGACCCACCTGAATGAGGCGGATCGGCTCCCCTTGACCCGATCCCATGAAGCCCATTTAGCCGGTCAAAGGGAGGCTGCTTCCAATAAGTACGTCCAGGAAGGCAGCACTACGATGCGCAATGACGACAACAACGTGGACCTTGAGCGGGAGATGGCCTTCCTGGTCAAAACGTCCATGTTCTATGATGCCGTGCTCGACCAATACAATCGAAGGCTAGCCTGTCTGCGGGCTGCCATCAATGAAGGGAGGCGCTAATTTTGTTTAGCGCCATCAATATCAGTGCATCAGGACTGACCGCTGAACGCCTTCGCCTCGATTCCATCAGCAGCAACTTGGCTAACGCCAACACCAGCGCTCCGCCAGGCCAGGAAGTTTATCGACGGCTGGTGGCCGTTTTAGCTCCGGCAAGGGGCAGCGGACCTGCTGGGGTGCAGGTATTGGGACTGCGAGAAGAAGATGCCCCCCCCAGGCTGGTCCACGATCCTTACCATCCTGATGCTGATGAAGCGGGCTATGTAGCCTACGCCAACATCAATGTCGTCACTGAAATGGTGGATATGATCACGGCCACCAGGGCTTATGAAGCCAACATTACCGCGATCAACACCGCCAAATCCATGTTTGTCAAAACGTTAGAGATCGGTCGAGGTTGATCCGATTGGATTAACCGTTTGGTCTGATGAGGAGGTGCAGTCTAGGTGATCCGAATGCAAGCCGCACTGCCACTGCCCCCGTCTCCCGGCAGGTCCACTGCTTCTCCACAACAAGGGGAAGGCTTCGGCAAGACTTTGCTTCAATCATTGAATAAAGTTAACGAATTGCAGATGGAGGCCGAAGCAGCCGCTCGGGATGTGGCTGCGGGCAAAACAGATGAATTACACAGGGCCGTCATCGCCGCCGAAAAGGCCCACCTATCTCTTCAGCTGACCATTGCGATCCGCAACCGAGCACTGGAAGCGTATCAAGAGGTCATGCGCATGCAGGTATAGTCATGAAGATGCTGGGCGACCGGCAAGGGTGGGGGTCTTATCGTGCAACCATGGCAAACTACCATGCAGCAATTGCGTGGTCTATGGGCAAAAATGAAATGGGGACAGCGAGCTGCTGCTGTAGCCGTACTTATTGGTCTCATCTTTGCAATCATATCTGTGGTCAACCCCTTGACCACCTCCCGATATGTTCCTCTTTTCACTCGCCTTCGCCCCTCTGATGCGGCTGAGGTGATTGCGGTATTAAAAGAACGGAACATCCCGTACCGTTTGGAAGCCGAAGGTACAGCCATCCTCGTGCCGGAAGACCAAGTCCATGAGACGCGGCTTGGGCTTACCAGCCAGGGTTTGCCTCGGGGCGGTGTGGTGGGATTTGAAATCTTTCAAGAATCCCAATTGGGGGCGACGGAATTCGACCGGCGCCTCCGGTACAATTGGGCCTTGCAAGGGGAGCTGACGCGGACGATTCGGGAGCTGGCGGAAGTGGAAGATGCCAGGGTCCACATCGTCCTGCCAGAACGGTCTCCCTTCTTGACCCAAGAAAGCCTGGCATCGGCTTCTGTGCTCCTGGTGCTGCAGCCGGGCGCCCGGTTGACAGCCTCTCAAGTAAGGGGCATCGCCCATTTGGTGGACCGCAGCGTTGAAGGTCTGACACCGGAACAAGTAACCATCCTTGACAGCGGAGGCAATATCTTGTCTGAATCCCTAGGTCCCCAGCAAGCCCTGCTTAACCGGCTGGAGATCGAAAGGGCTTACGAGAAGGATACGGAAATGCGCATCCAGTCCATGTTGGAGAAGGTTTTCGGTCTGGGCAACGCCATTGTCAGGGCCAGCGTTCAGCTCAACTTGGACATGCAGGAGGAGAAGTCGGAGATTTTCGAGCCCAGCCTGCGGGACCGGGGAATAGTCCGTAGTGAACAACTCTCTGAGGAGACGGGGCAAGGAGCCCGCGCCGGGGGACCGGCAGGAGTAGCCAGCAACATTCCAGGCTATACCGCTGCCGGGGAATACGCAGACAGCTTCGAACGCAAGGAGTCTGTGCGCAACTATGAAATCAACCGACGGGAGCAGCACCTCATCACTGCACCCGGACGGGTTGAGCGATTATCCATCACCGTTTGGGTCAACGAGGCAGACCCGGGAGCCCTGCAAGGCATCCAGGATGCCGTCAGCTCCGCGGTGGGACTTGATCCATCCCGGGGCGATCAGTTGATCGTGGAAAGCATGCCATTCCACAAGGAGACTGTGCCCGTCACTGCTCCCTTGATCCCGGCAGCGGCCAAACCACCGTGGCTGCTCATTCTTGGGGCACTGGCGACGACGCTCCTGCTTATTGTGTTCTTTAGACGAAGACAGGTCCAGCAGGCCATCGACATAACCCTTGAAGAACCGGCCACACCCGAAATTACCATGTCCGAAGAGGACAGGGAACGGAAAGAGCTGCAGGATGAGATCCGAAGGATGGTCACGGAACGGCCGGATGAAGTTGCACAAGTACTACGCACCTGGTTGACAGAGGATTGAGGGGATACTCGTGTTTCGTAGAGGGATTATGACCGGTAAAGAAAAGGCAGCCGTACTGCTTGTTTCCTTGGGACCGGAGTTGTCTTCCCAAGTGTTTAGGCACTTGCAGGAAGAGGAAATTGAAGAGCTCACCTATGAGATTGCCAGCCTCGACAAGGTCATGCCCGAGATCCGGGAAAAGGTGGCCGTGGAGTTTAGCCAACTCGCCCAAGCCCGTCGGTACATCACCCAAGGTGGAATCGAGCAGGCTAAGGAAATCCTGGAGAAGGCCCTGGGCGCCCAAAAGGCGACGGAGATCATTCAGCGACTGACCGCATCACTGCAGGTGCGGCCCTTTGACTTTGCCCGGAAGACCGACCCTGCCCAGTTGCTGAATTTCATTCAACATGAACATCCCCAGACAATCTCCCTGATCCTCGCCTATCTCCACCCGGAACAGGCCGCCATTATCCTCTCCGCGTTGCCTGGGGAAAGCCAAGTGGAAGTGGCCAAACGATTGGCCATCCTCGACAGGACCAGTCCTGAGGTCCTCGAGGAGATTGAGGCGACTTTGGAAAAGAAGCTGTCTTCCTTTGCCACCCAGGACTTCACTATGGCCGGCGGCCTTGAAACGGCGGTAGGCATCCTAAACAGGGTCGACCGCTCGACGGAAAAGACCATCATGGAAGCCTTGGAAGAGGATGATCCTGAACTTGCCGAAGAGATCAAGAAGAGAATGTTCGTCTTTGAGGACATCGTCACCCTTGATGATCGGTCAATTCAGCGAGTACTGCGTGAAGTTGACTCTAGAGAGCTGGCCTTGGCCTTGAAGGCTGCCAGTGAAGAGGTGGCCGCACGGATTTACAAGAACATGTCCAAACGGGCTGCGGACATGATGAAGGAAGACATTGAATATATGGGCCCTGTCCGCCTGCGGGACGTCGAGGAAGCCCAGCAGAAGATAGTCAGCATCATCCGGAAGCTAGAGGAAGCTGGGGAGATCATTGTCGCGCGGGGAGGGGAGGATGAGATAATTGTCTAGGGTCATCAAGGCCGAAGACATCCGCCTCCAATCAGAGCCTCCCACAACACCCCAACCCCGTCGCCCTACCCCCCAACGCCAAGCCATACTCGATGCCGCTCAAATCACCAAAGCCGCCCGAGACCGGGCCCGCGCCCTCTTGGAGGGCGCCCAGGCCCGAGCCGTTGAGATTATCACCGAAGCCGCCGATAAGGCGGCAGAGCAGGAGGAGACGGCCTTTCGCCAAGGGTATCAAAGGGGACATGCCGAGGGGAAGGAAGAGTTTCTGGACCAAATTAAAGGGCAACTGGATAAACTGGAGACGATCCTGCAAGAAGCGGTGACTGTTCGACAGGCGGCCATGGAACTTGCCGAAGAGGATTTGATTAAGCTTTCCCTCCTTATTGCCGAGAAGATTGTTAGGAAGGAAATTAAATTGGATGGTGAGGTCACCAAACGGGTGTTGTCTGAGGCCATCTCATACTTGGGTGGAGCAACGAAGATATTCGTCCGGGTCAATCGACGGGATCTGCCCACTTTAGAAGAAGGAGAGGATGAAATCCGGCGGCTGTTTCTTGAGGCCAAGGCCATTACCTTTGTCGAAGACGAAAGCATCCAGCCTGGGGGCT
>JAAZLZ010000005.1 GCA_012799075.1 Bacillota bacterium | reverse complement strand
ATCCACTCGGCCAAGATGCCAAATCCCCTGGTTGGATCGCTAATGAAGACATGGGTGACCGCCCCGACCAAACGTCCATCTTGAATGATGGGGCTGCCGCTCATCCCTTGGACGATGCCGCCCGTTCGCTCCAAGAGACGCCCATCGGTTATTTGGATAACCAGCCCCTTGTCGTCAGGGCGCCTTTGCCTATTCACCTTGATGATCTCCACCTTGAAACGCTCCACCCTTTCACCTTCCAACACCGTCATGATTTCCGCCGGACCTTCTTTGACCTGGTGGGCCAAAGCCACTGGAACAGCTTCCCGGTAGTAGGGATTGGCAGGCAGAACATGGAGCTGGCCAAATATGCCAAAGCGGGTATTCTTGTCGATGCTGCCCACCACATCTCGTTCATCTTGGAAGATGCCGATTTTCTCCCCCGGCCGCCCGCGCAGGCCCGTCTGCACCCCCGAAATCTGGGCTTGGACAATATGACCCCGGTCAACCTGAATCCGACGATTGGCCGCGTCAGTAATCATGTGTCCCAGGGCCCCGTACCGCCCTGTCCGTTGATCGTAGAAAGTCAAAGTCCCCACGCCCGCTGCAGGATCTTCCAGCCAAAGCCCTAAGAGGAAACTCGGACCCCGCTGACCCCCTCGCCCATCCCCGTTGACCTCAACCGGTCGGATGCGGGTCCGGATCACCTGTCCTTTGCGAAGGAGCTCAACTTCCAGATCCTGTCCTGAAACACCGGAGCGCTCTACCATGAACCTTAACTGATCGGGATTGTAAATAGTCGCATTATTTAACTTTAGTAAGATGTCACCCGGCTGAATCCCTGCTTCCCGGGCGGGATAATACTCCTTGCCGTCCGTGCCAAAAAGGGGTATATGATCGACAACAATCAAGCCGGCAGGGGCCAGCAAAACGCCGATTGCTTGACCACCTGGCATGACCTTAAGCTCCGGGACGACCTCCACCACCATTTCCCGGATCGGCATTCCCCAAAGGCTGATGAATAGGCTTGCCTGATCGGGGCTAGTCGGACCAATTTCCACGCTGCCTTCGGAGATTTGAATGAAGTCCTTTTCCAAGGGAGAGACAAGGGTATAAGGTGGGAACAACCGGAGACTCAGGTTATCCCCTGGAAGAACACGCAAGTGCCTGGGAAGGGAATTTAGCAAATGCACCTGTATGCCGATGAGCAAGAAACAAATAAGAAGCCCCCACCACAGGTAAGCAAAGAATCTCTTTCGCCGCACCATCTATCTACTCCCCACAGCCCATGACATAAAAAAAGGCGAATTCGCCTAGGGCTATCATGCCCGTGGAGAGTAGATTTTATGTCAGGGGTTGCCCTGCAAAAGCGGCAAACCCCTGCTATCCTGCCAGTTGTTTGATGCGGCCTGCCCGGTTCAAAAGCTCCTGCGCGTGCTGCCGGGCAGTAACCTCATTGCCGCCTAACATCCGGGCCAGTTCTTCTACTGGTTCATCCTCCTGGAGTCTTGCCAAATTCACCTTGGTGGTGCCATTGATCTCTTCCTTCTGCACCCGGTAATGGCTGTCCGCCATGCTGGCCACCTGGGCCAAATGGGTCACCACCAGGACCTGTCGGTCCCTGGCCAACCTGGCCAATCGAATGGCCACCTTGTCCGCCGTCTGGCCGCCGATGCCCGCATCAACCTCATCGAAGATCAAGGTGGAGATATTATCGCCTTTGGCTAGAATCGTCTTTAGCGCCAACATGATTCGGGACATCTCACCACCGGAAGCGATCCGGATTAGGGGCCTAGGTTCTTCCCCGGGGTTGGGAGCGATCAGAAATTCAATGTGTTCGGTGCCCCGAAGGGTGATCCGCAGTCCATCCCCCAGGGGAGTACCGCTGTCATTAGGCAAGAATGCCACCTGAAACCGAGCCCGGGGCATATTAAGCTCCTCAAGCTCCCGTTGAACCGCCTCTTCCAGGCGAGCAGCACGGGATTTCCTCAACTCAGACAGCTCCGCCGCCAGCCCCTTGAGCTCCCGCTGTAAAACACCGTAACGGGCCTGGAGTTCTTTGTGCTCCCCCGCCTGCTGTTCTTCCAGTTCCAGGGCCGCGGCCATCTCCGCTCCCTTGGCGATGATATCATCAATGGTTCGACCGTACTTCCGCTTCAAATGGTTGATTAGTTCCAGTCGTTCCTCGATTTCGTCAAGCCTGCCCGGCCGTGCTTCGATACCTTCCCCGTAGGTTCTAAGCTCCCTGGCAATCTCCTGGACGACGATTTGCGTCGACTGGAGATTCTCCCACAGGGCAGTTAAAGACTTATCCATCCGGACCAAGTTTCCCAGGGTTGCCGCCCCCCGGCCCAGCAGACTGGCAGCAGACAGCTGGTTTCGATAAAGGATCTCGTAAGTGCCCATCACCCCTTCATAAAGGGCGCTAGCATTTTGCAGCACTCGTTTTTCTTGTTCCAGCTGTTCATCCTCACCAATCCGAAGGCCAGCTTGTTCGATCTCGTTAACCTGATGGGCAAGCAGCTCCCGATCGCTAGCCTGGCGAGCCAGCATACTCTTCCACTTGGTCAGTCGGTCGGCAATTTGACGATACTCCCCCAGCCTTGCCTCAAGCTCCCTTCGCAGGGAAAAGGCATCCTCGCCAATGAAGGCATCGAGAAAGTCCCCATGGGTTTCCGACCGCAACAGTGACTGGTGGTCATGTTGCCCGTGGACATCCACCAGGGCTTGTCCTACATCGGCCAGGACATGCAGGGGAACCACCCGGCCATTTAGCCGACACCGGTGTCTTCCACTGCGATTAACCTCCCGGGTGAGGATCAACAACCCATCCTCCGGTGGATAACCCATATCGGTACACAGTCTTCCAACGGCCGAATCTGGTTCTACTTCAAAACAAGCCTCCACCAATGCGCTGTCTTCTCCGCCCTTGATGCTCTCAACGGTTGCTCGCCCCCCAAGGACTGTACAAACCGCATCGATGATGATTGATTTGCCAGCTCCAGTCTCGCCCGTCAGGATATTCAGTCCCGGCATGAACTGGCAATCCAGGCGCTCAATAAGGGCGTAGTTGCGTATGTGGAGCTCCCTGAGCATCTTTTCTACCTCCGGTCATTTTCGCAGCTGTCCCAGGCGAGCGAGCACTTCCTTGACAGGGCCATAGGGAGGGCCTGCTTCCTCCTGCCGTACAATGACAAGGATGGCATCGTCTCCTCCGACGGTACCGACAACTTCCGGCCAAGCCAGGTCATCTAAGGCAGCGGCGACGGCCTGCGCCGTACCGGGCAGGGTCTTGACTACGATCAAGTTCCCCGCATAATCAACATCAACCACATAATCGGTAAACGCCCGCTGGGCCCGGCGCAAGACATCGGACGCTCCCAGCCGCTGGGGCCGCACATAGCGATAGGCCCCCCCTTCATCGGCTACCTTGATCAGTCCCAGCTCTTTAATATCACGCGAAATGGTGGCCTGGGTAACAGAAATGCCCCGCTTGCGCAATTCTTCCGCTAATTCCGTCTGGGTAGCGATGGACTTCGATCGAATGATGTTCAGCATAGCTGCTTGACGAACGTTCTTCATAAATCAGCCTCTACACTTCGGGATGGGCCAACCGATTGCGCAGCACCTCGTAAAAGCCCCGTCCCATCATTTTTATTACCTTCGTAGTCTCCTCCGCCCGACAAACCCAGATCTCATCTTCAGGCTCCAGGGTTGCCTCACAGCGTCCATCGACGGTCAGAACAATATCGGTATGCACTGCCTTGACCTTCACCCTCACCCGCTCTTGCGGCAAGGCAAGAACGGAGCGCGTGGCTGTCAGGGTGTGGGGACAGATGGGAGTGATGATCAGGGCAGCTAGCTGCGAATTGACCACCGGCCCACCGGCCGACAGGTTGTACGCCGATGAACCAGTAGGGGTGGCGATAATCATCCCGTCCGCCGCAAAGTTGCCAACCAACTGATCATCAACAGTAGTTTCCAGGGTAATGATGCGGGCTACAGGGCCCCTGGTGATAACCGCATCGTTCAGGGCAAGGAATACCCCATGACAACGGTTCCGGCGCCGCAGCTCAACCCGCAGCATCATCCTTTCTTCCACCTGGTAGTTGCCCTGGAGAAGAAGCCTAAGACCGCTTTCCAGCTCACCAATCTCCAGTTCCGTCAAGAAACCTAAATGTCCGAGATTAACTCCCAGAATTGGCACGCCTTTCCCGGCGGTCAAACGGGCAGCCCGAAGGAAGGTGCCATCCCCTCCGAGAACGATCATCACGTCCAGGTCCCGGGTTACACTGTCCGATAAGGGCCCATCGGCCCCGGACAAGTAGGGAATTGCCTCTTGGGGCACGTAGACCTGAATTCCCCGTTCCTTGAGGGTCTGCATGACCCTTATCGAGGCTTGCAGGGCTTCTGCTTTTTCAAGATAGGCAAGCACGCCAACCCGCTGCACCCGTCATCGCCACCTCCCATACCGTATTAATTCTTCGCCAAACCAATAATTTCCCCTTCCCTATCCCATCAACCATCGATGGGCATCGGCAACTACCCGATCTATTTCTGCCGCTAGAAGAATCGTTTCGGCCGCTTCTTTTCGCCAGTGGATCAAAAACTCAATGTTTCCTTCCGGACCGGTGATGGGTGAATACGTAAGGCCAACGGGCTTCCAGCCCCAGGCTAAGGCCTCCTCAGCGATTCCCATCAAAACATGACGATGAACCTCAGGGTCTCGAACGACCCCCTTCTTCCCCACTTGTTCCCGACCAGCTTCAAATTGGGGTTTCACGAGGGCGATTACTTCGCCTTGGGGGGTCAATAAGTGCCAGAGAACATCCATGAATTTTCGGATTGAAATGAATGAGACATCCACAGTTGCCAAATCCGGGGGTTGATCAAGATCCCCCGGATTCATATGGCGGATATTGGTCCTTTCCATCACGACAACCCTTGGATCGATCCGCAGCGACCAAGCCAACTGTCCGTATCCCACATCGACCGCGTAGACCTTTCTCGCACCGTGTTGGAGCAAACAATCGGTAAAGCCCCCTGTGGAGGCGCCCACATCAATAACGACTTTGTCCGTCACATCGACGCTCCATAAATCCAGTGCCTTTTCCAGTTTCAATCCGCCCCTGCTGACAAAGGGAACATCCTGGCCCTTGACCTCGATTTCCACCTCAGGCGGAAACTTGCTGCCGGGCTTGTCCACCTTGCAGCCATTGACAAAGACAATGCCCGCCATAATCATTCCTTGAGCCCGCTGCCGACTTGGGGCCAAGGAGCGCCGGGTGAGAAGCTGATCAAGGCGGAGCCTATCCAAGGGACTTCCTCCCCTCCCTTGCCCGACAAAGGGCCCTGTGGGCATAGGCGCTGATAGCCTCCGGCGTCAACCCATACTTCTCATGGAGCAGCGATTGGGGTCCATGTTCAACAAAAGCATCGGGCAGACCAATGCGTCCCAGGAGCCTTCCATCGGCGCAAGCCTCGAGGACTGCGCTGCCAAACCCGCCCATTAATACGTTTTCTTCAACCGTAATAAGATAGCCCGGCGTACCTTGAATCAAGTCCACATCTAAAGGCTTGACGAAACGGGCGTTGACCACCCCGGCATCAACGCCTGCCTGGGCCAGGAGCTTGGCCGCCGCCTGACAAGGCCCAACCATGGAGCCAAGGGCAATGAAATTCAGATCCTTGCCCGTCCGCAGCCTTTGCCCGCGGCCCAGTACGATGGGTTCTTCGTATCCAAGCGAAGATAGACTGCCCCGAGGGTAGCAAATGGCAACGGGACCTTCCTGGGTAAGGGCCCAAGCCAACATGTCTTCCAATTCCTTGCCATCCTTCGGCGCCACGATGACTAAGCCGGGGACAATTCGTAAAAAGGACAGATCGAAGACGCCGTGATGGGTGGGACCATCTTCCCCGACCAGGCCGCTTCGATCTACTGCCAACACCACCGGCAGCTCCTGCAGGCAAATGTCATGGACGAGTTGATCGTATCCTCGCTGTAGAAAGGTTGAGTAAAGGGCCACTATAGGCCGTTGCCCCCCGGCGGCCAATCCCGCCGCCAGGGTCAGTGCGTGCTGTTCGGCAATCCCTACATCGAAGAAGCGGTCGGGAAAATGCTGCTGAAAAAGACTCAGACCCGTCCCTTCTGCCATTGCAGCGGTAACGGCCACTAT
>JAAZLZ010000038.1 GCA_012799075.1 Bacillota bacterium | reverse complement strand
TTAATTTTTTCTCCGTCAGCCACCATCTATGCCTCTTGAGGTGCTTTAAAGGGCCTGATGGCATTTTACCCCAGGGGAGATATACTTTTTCAAAAAAGGAAATCGTCGGGGCGCGTCGAATGCTTTCTTCGAGCAGTGCCCTAAGGGGCAATCGCAGTTTACGCGTCGCAACGGAGGGAATGCCCATGATGGATATCGTACTTAAAGGCGGCCCCGTAATGATTCCCCTACTGTTTTCGTCTGTCCTGGCCCTGGCCGTCGGTCTTGAACGTTTGATTTATCTTTGGCGGTCCAGAGTCGATACAGAAGATCTCATGGACGACATCAAGCTTGCCCTTCAGCAAGGGAAGGTCCTTGAGGCCATGCAGATCGCAAAGAAGTCCCGCGGTCCCGTGGCCGCCATCTTGGCAGCAGGTATAGCCCAGTATGATCGACCTCGTGAAGAAATACGCCAGCATTTGGAAGAAGTGGGCGCCCATGAGCTTTACAAAATGGAACGGCGCATGGTGGTCCTTGACAGCATCGTTACCATCGCGCCTTTGTTGGGGCTTTTGGGGACGGTGACAGGGATTATGAGGAGCTTCAACGTCCTTGCCGCCATGCAGGGCGCGCACAGTCCCGAAGCACTCAGTTATGGGATTGCCGAGGCCTTGATAACGACGGCGGCAGGACTTATCATCGCGATCCCCGCCATGGCCCTGTATTACTATCTTTCGAGTCTAATCGATCGCAATGTTGCGGAAATGAATCGCCGCTCCGCCGATCTTCTTTACTTCCTGGAAACACGGGGTGATGGCTGATGTTCGTCACACGCCGCAAGAAACGCCCCCGGGTGGAGATTCTCCCTTTGATCGACGTCATCTTCTTCATCCTGGTTTTTTTCATGCTTTTTACCTCTTTTGAAATCAACCCAGCGGGACTGAAGGTAGAACTGCCCAAGGCAGTAACGGCAAGCGATCGGGAGCCTAGCAACCTAACCATCACCATTACGAAAGCCGGAGCTATGTACATTGACGGCAAAGCGGTGGCAACAAAGGATATCCAGTCTAGGGTCCGCGAAGCTTTGAAGCGCAGACCAGACCTGTTTGTAATTATCAAGGCAGATAAAGAAACCCGCTACGAGCATGTAGTCAAAGCTATGGACGAAGTGAGGGCCGGAGGCGGACATCGCCTTGGCTTAGCTGTCGAGAGGGAGCATGCCAATTGATTCTCGCTGGGAAAACGGGCAGGTGAGTAACATGTACATCTACGACGAGTCAGAGCACGCTCTGAGCCCCTTTTTTCTCGTATCGATCGTTTTGCATATACTACTTTTCATATTGTATCCCCAGTTGTCTTTGGACCTGTCCATTGGCTACCCGTCGATGGAGCAGGGAGGGGTGGTGCAAGTTGTTCAAGTAAGTGCACCCCGGCCAACTCCGCTAAGGGGAGAACCCCAAGCTGTCCGGCCTTCACCGGCGCCCCAGCCCCAACCGAAGCCCGAGCCAACGCCGCCCAAACCCGAGGAACCGGTCGCCAAGAAACAAGAAGAGAAGCCACAACCGCCCAAGGTGGACAAGCCGCCGGAGATCAAAGAAGAGACTCCAATTAGGGAGGTTGTGCCGGAAGAAAAACCAAAGGTTGAAGAGAAGCCGCCGACGCCTGTAGAGACTCCCCTTGCTGCGGAGAGGGCAGGCAAGGACGAGCTTCTTACCAGTGATAAAGGAACGGAGGTTCCGTTGCCGGATACGCAGGCTAAACGACCGGAACCGGCACCTAAGCCGCCGGTCCAGCCGCCTCCTGCCCAGCCTTCACAGGAAGTTCAGGAGGGCAAGGCTAAAGATGAACGGCTTGAGGAAACGGAGCCTCAGCCAACCACTTCCGCTCCGGGGGAGGGGGGGGCAGTTGAGACGCCCAAGGGTCGGGAGGAGCCGGAATTAGGGCCACCCCCGTCAGGTCTGGATATGTGGCGGTCAGGAGGTAGACCGGTCTACCCCAAGAATGCCCAACACGAAGGTGTAACAGGAAGGGTGGAGCTTATAGTCCATGTCAATGAGCGAGGACGCATCTCCCAGGTGGAGATCGCCTCTCCCTCTTCGGACTCTCGCTTGGACCAAGTCGCCCGGCGGACGATTGCCGAAAGCTGGGCCTTTGAAGCTGCTCCCCGGCCGTATACGGTCAAGGTAACCATAGTCTTTGACAAGCGCGAAGACCCGATCAGCGGAGAAGCTTACCATGTAGACGTGGACTTTGAGGACATCCAGTACGTGCCATGAGCATCCGGGAGGTTGGATAGGAGATGCGACCGAAATTGATTTGCCTTACCCTTGTGCTATGCTTTTGTTTAGGAGCTATGCCGGCTAGTGCTGGAAACAATATCGTCACCCTGTCCAACAAATACATCGCGATCGTCGTCAACGCCCGGGAGCAGAATACCGGTCGGTTTTCGGTGAACACCACTGGGGGAGATCCCTACCGCCTAGGTGATGAAAACAAGCCCCTTATTTACGGGGGACACAACCCCTGGACTTCCTACACAACGGTGCAAGTCGACCGGACAAACTTCGTTTTCGGCGGTCCAACGGAAACCCGGGCCGGACGGAGCGGCCGATACGGAAGGGTAGTCAACCCCCCTGCAGTCGTGGGCAATGAAATCCATACCGTCTGTGACCTGGACGGCATCCAGGTTCAACAGGTGCTAGGATTCACCAAGAGTCCAACCACCGGACTGGCAGATACGGCGCGAATTGAGTATACAATCAAGAACACCTCCGAACGGTCTCGTCAGGTTGGTTTGCGGATTGTTTTGGACACGATGCTGGGAGCAAACGACGGCGCGCCATTTCGGGTTGAGGAAGAAGAAGTGTTGACGGACCGTTTGTATCGAGCCGCGCAAATGCCCGCTTTTTGGCAGGCCTTTGATTCCCTAGGCGACCCCCAAGTCATGGCCCAGGGCACATTGAAAGGCGGCGATGTCACCATCCCTGACCTGGCCTTTTTCACCAACTGGGGAAGCCTAGCCGATTCACCATGGGATTTTGACGTCCAACCAGCCCGGGACTTCACCCGCAAGGGTGAGTTTGAACTTGACAGCGCCTTGGCTTTAAGGTGGGAGCCGGCCTTTCTGGCCCCCGGGGAAGAACGGGTTTATGTAGCCTATTATGGCCTTGGCGGCATTACCATCGCCCCAGGGGAACTATCCTTGGGAGTGACCTCCCCGGCCTCGGTCATCGCAGGCAAGAAGGGCGTGGAACCCTTCCCCGTCATCGCCTACGTCGAGAACACCGGCACGGGAGAAGCCCGGGATGTGGTGGCAAGCATTGAACCCGGTGAAGGGCTGCGGCTGGTCTCCGGAGAGATGGAGAAGGAGCTTGGGCATCTTTCCTCCAAGGTTACGGCCCAGGCCAAGTGGCTGTTGGTGCCCACTTCGGACACACCGGCGGAGCTTACCTTTACGGTTAGGGTCCGCTCGAGCAACAGTGAGCCTAACTTTGTCGTCAGGAAGCTTGCGATAGTGGCGCCTCCAAAGCTAGAGACCTCGCTCGAAGGGCCCCTGGGACTGGGAGTTAAATTTGAGCGCTGGGATCCGGTGCCGTTTCGGATAACTGCCCGGGTTAGCAATACCGGGGGAGCCGACGCTTATCGGGTCAGAGCGGAATTTAGCAGCCCTGTATTGGGGCTAGCCGGCGGTGAGGGATGGGGCAAGTACGTGGGCAATCTGGGACCGGGTGAAGAATCTCAGGTAAGCTGGTCATTGCGGCCCATTGGCTTCACAGGCCATTTGCCCTACTCCGTCAAGACAGAGGCCTTCAATGTAGACGGAGTCGTCGCCAACAACTTCATCCTGGTTCCCCTCCTGAAGCCCCGGGTATGGGTGCAAACGCCGACCTTGGCCGAGGGGAGTATCAATACTGGTGACTTCTTCACCGTTGATGTAATAGCAACGAACATCCCCGACTTCTTTAGCATCTCATTGGACCTTGTCTACGACACGGATGTTCTCCAGATTGTAGGCGGTCCCTTGGGCATCGACCGGGGCACCCTCTTTGTCCATAAGGAGGAGGGAGAGAGGACCCAGTATTTGGAGTGGGCACCTCCCTTGGTCGATCAGGCGGCAGGGGTGGTTACCCTAGCTGGCAATCGTCACCCTCAAGGCCCTCAGCAAAGGGCCTCCGGAACGGTGGCCACAATGCGCTTTCTTGCGAAACGCAAGGCAACGAACACTCCCATCTCCATCGACAACCTGATTGTCCAAGATGTTGATGGCAACCCAGTAAAGGTTGAAGCTGCGGGGACCCTTTTCGATATTAAAGATCCACTACAGTCGGATAATTGAGGGGGAAGGCACATGAAAAGATGCAGGATGTTGTTAACTTGGATGATTGTTTTGGCCCTCGCAGGGTTGATGGGAACAGGCTTGGCCTGTGCCCAACGATTACAGATTAAAGACGTACCTCCTGACCACTGGGCTTACGAAGCAATCGTAACCTTGATCGAGAAAGGCTATCTTGCCGTCTACGAAGATGGCACCTTTGATGGAACCCGTTCCGTCGATCGTTTCACCTTTGCTGCAACGGTGGCCAAGCTGCTCGAGAACATGGAACAGGAAAGGGCAACGGTGACCGAGTCCGATCTGCAATTGCTTCGACGTCTATCCACCGAGTTTAGAGATGACTTGGTGAAGGTATACGCGTCTGTGGAAGAACTCGATAAAAGGCTTGCCTTTGTCGAGGAGGAATCGGCAGTACGCCAAGAGAAGATAACCCAGCTCATCGCCCTGGCCACACAATTGGAGGAGAAGGCCCATACCCTCAGCAGTTTCGTTGAGGCTCAGAAGCAAGCCTTGGAAGAGCTTGGAATAGATGCAAGCGATCTTATGGCTCGGGTCAAAGTCTTAGAGGAAGAGGCGGCGGCAACAAAGGAGAGCGCGGCGACCAGGCAGGAATTGGCGCAGACATCTGATCGGCAGGAGAACCTGGAACAAGAAGTATATCGTCTGGGAGAACGCCTGGCCGCGCTGGAACAGGATATTTCCGGCGAACTGGCACGACAAGAGCAAGATGTCTCTGCCTCCCTGGAAGATGCTGTGGCTAAGCTCCGCCGGGATCTAGAGCTTGGACTGGAAGAGAAGGCAGTGGCCATTGGACTGCTTGAGTCCCAGTTGCGCCTTCAGGAGAAGCAGCTGGGTCTATACGGTGAAGAGATCAGGTCCTTAGACCAGCAGACAAAGGCTCTCCTTGCTGCCGACGAAAAGCTGACTGAGGACGTTGAAGGGCAGAAAGATGAACTGGCCCGGATGGAGGCCCAAAGGGCCCAGGAAGCAGCCCTTTTGCAGCAATCCGTTACAGAACTTGCCGCGGCCGTTAAGGCCCAAGGGGAAGCCCTCGCTCGCGCCGATGGACAACTGGTAAGGCAGCTAAACGAGCAGCAGGATAATATCGGGCGGCTGGACAAGGGTCTAGCGGAACTGGCCCAGGGCCTTCAGACTGAGGCGGCCCAGCGTCGGCAAAACGAAGATCAGCTGGCCCAGCTGCGGCAGCAGGTAGTCAACCTCAACGAGCAGGCCATCTTGATGGAGGAAAGCCTCCGGGTCATGGGTTCGGCCCTCCAGGATCAGATGACCAGCTTCCAAGCTCGCTTGGGTGATTCGGAACTGAAGATGGGCGATGAAATCTCTGCCCAGCTGGCAGCTTCCATGATGCGGGAGAAGAAACTGGAACGTCAATTGCAGGACCTGCAGCAGGATTTTGCGAGCTACCAGGATAGGACCGACAAGGAACTCAAGGGATTGCGGAATACGAGTACATTCCTCGGGGTAGCCGCTCTATTGGGAATGGTGTTGGGATTAATGAACTAAAATGGGACGGGGAAAGGTCCTTAGGGCCTTTCCCCGTTTTGCTCGTTGAGGGCTTCCTGGAATCCCCGCCGAACCTTCAGGACAACCAACCCACAGACATAGTCCTCAGCCGCCTGGATCATATCCCGCACCAAGACGCCTGCGGCATATCCCATTCCTTCCGGCGATACGAGTGTCTCCTGGAGTTGCTTCCCTTTGATTCGATATGCGGCAGCCACAGGCTCCCACCCCCATTTAGAGTGTGAGCCTGCCCAGACGCTCTGATACTGGAATATGCTGGTACTACATGATTCCCAGGAGCTTCAAGATGGCAAATAGGGCCAACCAACCGTAACTTTGGGTCACATCTCCCCAATTGAGTCCGAATAACCCGCCGCTCTTTTCAGGCGCAGCCAACTCGGGCTGAGGGCTGTTGTCCATTCCCACAACCAATACTTGGCCCGGATAAATCTCATACGGGGCCTCAAGGCCATTCATGGCAATGAGCTGCTGGGTGCTTAGGCCAAAGCGTTTGGCCAGTAGATAGACGGTATCCCCACCCCGGACAGTATAGGTGCGGGTTTCGGCTGCAACGGGCAAAACAAAGGCACTCACGCATAGAACAAGGAGAAAGATTGCGATGGCTTTCCTGCGCATTGAGCTCGCCAACCCCTTTCTGTAGACTCTCTTTGGTCATTATAGCATTACTTTAATAGTCAACAGCCTAGCAAGTTCCGGTTTCCAAGGCTGTTCCTTCTCCTTATTAAATTACCTGGTGCGGCAGGAAATTCATAGAATTGTGCGGAATATCTATCTCGATAAGCCAGCATAACCGCAAAGGCACAGCCATCGAAAGGTGGTGTCGCAAAACTACAGGGTCTACCGTGCCGGGGCACCAAGACAGCCAGTTGCCATCATGGCCCTAGTCATGGCAAGCTGGGGTCCATTTTTTACCCCCATTGGAGGGACTCAAGTTCAAGGAGGAATGCGCTATGTTAAAAATAGGTGAGAGCCTAAGGGGTCGAATTCTAGTCTATATGCTGTTTGCCGCTTTGGTCCCCCTAGTTATCCTAGGTTACTTGGAAGCGACTCTAGGAGAGTCGGCTGTAGCGGACACGGCGGGGAAGAAGTTCGTTGATTTTGCCCAGCAATCCCTAGATGAGATTAATGTATCCCTGACCCAGGAGATGGCCAAGCTGCAACTAATGGCCCGCACGCCCCTTATAACCTCCGCGGCTCAAGGCGCCAGGTCACACCTGGATATCCTAGGTCTAGTCGGGCTCTCGGACCAAGATAAGGAGCGTAGAATGGAGGAAACCCGCTCCCTTGATGTGAGTCCCCGGGTAACTGCTTTCTTGAAGGAATACATACAGGATTTTGGTGGCTTCTCCGATATTCTCATTACCGAACAGGACGGTCACAACGTTGTCGTGACTGAGCTTCCCGCCCGCTTTATCCAGAAGAATACTCGTTGGTGGCAGGAAACGATGGTAAAGGGAACTTACATCAGCGACCCCATCCAGCATGAGATCAAGGACTTGTACGGGCTGCAAATGGCGGTTGTGGTGCGCCACAACATCACCAATGAGCCTATTGGGGTCATGGTGGGGTTCAAAGAGTTTACGGAAGTCACAAGCCTTGTCGAAAAGATCGCCCGAGCCATTCCCGGAGGCGAAGTGCAGCTCCTCGACCGGCAAGGGAATCCTCTCGTGTGCGCCTTTAACCGAGGTTCAGAAATCGAATTCCTAACAGGCAATGAAGCCGCAGCCCATAAGTTAGATGTCAGTAAACTGACCGAGGGTGCTTGGGGTTGGAGCAAAAACTCCCAAGGAGAGGAATCCATCGTCGCCCATATTGTCGGTGCACAAGCCGCCGAGGAAGATGCCCTCAATCAGTTGGGCTGGTCGATGACCGTCGCCCAGCCGAAGAGAATCGCCCTAGGGGCTACCGCTCTCTTGCGTCGGACCATCTTGGCTATTGCCCTTGTGGCCGCCGTTGTCACAGCCCTTATCGGTTACTACCTGGCTTCGTCCATCAGCCGCCCCGTCGCTCAAGTGGCCGAACGAGTCCAAGCCGTTGCGGCCGGGGACCTAGCCCATAATGAGCTGCAGACAAAGAGCAAAGACGAAGTGGGCACCCTCACCCAAGCCTTCAACGAAATGACCAGGGACTTGCGACAGCTTCTCATGCAAGTGCAGCAGGCCGCCTCCCAGGTAGCCTTTGCCTCCGAGCAGATTTCGGCCAGCTCCGAGGAAATCGCCGCGGGCAATCAGAATCAGGCCCATGAAGTGCAGAAGACCGTTGATCTGGTCAATGAGATAGCAGCGGCCCTGCAGCAGATGGCCTCAGGGGCCCGCAATGCCGCCCAAGAATCGGACAAGGCATCCCGCTCTGCCGAAGAGGGTGGCGAAGCCGTTGTCAAGGCCGCCGAAGCCATGAACAACATCAAGATAACAGTGACGGAGCTAGGCCAAAGCTCACGGCAAATAGGTGAAATCGTGGCCATGATCGAGGAAATAGCCGAGCAGACGAATCTCTTGGCTCTCAATGCGGCCATCGAGGCTGCCCGGGCGGGAGATGAGGGACGTGGGTTTGCCGTTGTCGCTGAGGAAGTCCGCAAACTTGCTGAACGATCCGGTCAGGCAACCAAGGAGATCTCCGATCTGGTCAGCGGCATCCAGGGCAACACCGTGGGAGCCGTCAAAGCCGTTGAAGAAGGCGCTGAAATCGCCAATAAGGCCGGTGAAGCATTACGGACCATCATTGAAGTAGTTCAGAACACCTCCCGGCTCGTCGAAGACATCGCGCAAGCGGCCAATCGTCAAGCAGCCAATACTGCCGATGCCGTTCGAGCCGTCGAGACTGTCTCGAGTATTACCGAAGAGACCGCCTCCGGAGCAGAGGAAACAGCTGCCTCCGCCGAAGAATTGGCGGGGATGGCCCAGACTCTCCGGGATACCATTGGTCGCTTTCGCTTAGACGGTAAGAACGATACTATAACAAGTTAAGCAAACTAAGCATCTCTTTTTCGATGATTGAATGGAGCAGGGAGCGGCCCGTGGCAATTTCCATCAGGGCCTCTCCTTTCTCTTTTGTCTTAGTTCGGCTGGCCAGTCGGACGATGGACAGCTCCAATCGTTCCGTCTCGGTTTGGGAGATGAGGAGAGCCCACTTATGGTGGATATTGTGCCAGGACTCTTCTAGTTTGCTGACCGTTGCCTCGGACAGCTCCCAGTCGTCCTGCAACAAAGCTTCTTCGACCTCTGCCAGGGCATCATTTAGATTCTGCCGGGTCGTTGCCAGATAGCGCTGCCCCATGAAGCCTGCGACAATAATGGTGATAACAAGCAGAATCATGCCGATTAAGACTTTCATGTCTTCCTCCTTTTCTTGCCGGCTTCCCTTGACTGATGAAACAGGTTCCCTTGGGAGTCGAGACTAGCAAACAACACATCCCCTGGATCTTGGTAGCCAAACTTGTGCAGCTCACTCCGCAGCCAGGCCATGCTTAGACTAAGCTGATCAAGATTCTTCTTCTGTACCTTGCCATCGATAATCAGTGGTATGGACAAGCCCTCGTAGGAGGTTGGCAAGGAGAGGTCTGCGGGTGTAACGGGACGCTTTTGGGATTTTAAGATGACGCTGAGGTTGCCATTTGTCTCGAAAATCGCAAACTCCACATCGGCGATATTGGTCACATTCTTGATTCTAAGCTGCTCCAACAAGTCATTCAGATTAAAGCGAAGCCGTTTCAATTCCGTTTCCTGGATCTGTCCATCACGGATGACAATGCTCGGAGTTCCGCAAATGATCCGACGGACCCGTTGACTGTTTAGGGAGACATAAGACAGGAGAACTTGGGCCAGCAGGATGGTAACCAAGGGGATGATGCCGTCGATCAGGGGGATGTCCTTATCTTCCATGGGCACCGTGGCTAGCTCCGCCAACATAATGGTAACAACCAATTCAAAGGGTTGTAATTGACCAACCTGTCTTTTCCCCATGATGCGGATAATAATTAAGACGAGAATGTATAGGATTATGGTCCTTCCGAAGGTAATGAGCATGGCAAACCTCCCGGAACTAGTATGTCCTGCCGGCCTTCTTGATAATAAGGTCCCGATACATATCGGCCTTCAACCAGGAGCACATTAACAGCGAAGGGAGGCGAATCTCTGTGTTTAGACATGATAAACAACTCCTCCACCCGGTCAAGGTGGAAACAACCAATCCGACCTATGCCAACATGCTGTCAGACCAGCTAGGCGGCCCCCACGGAGAACTCAAGGCAGCTATGCAATACATCTCCCAGAATTTTCGGATCAAAGATCCGGAAATAAAGGATCTGTTCCTGGATATCGGTGCCGAGGAACTGAGCCATATGGAGATAGTCGCCACCACCATCAATCTGCTCAACGGTCATACCGTTGATGTGGAACAGGTGCAGGCGGGAACCATCGAACCCCAGGTGGTGTCCGGGTTGTGCCCAATGCTCACTAACGCCTCAGGGTACCCTTGGACTGCAGCCTATATTGAAACAACGGGTGACTTGCCGGCGGACCTCCTATCCAATATTTCCGCGGAAATGCGCGCCAAAGTAGTCTATGAGTATCTATACCGACAAATCAACGACAAGTATGTCCGGGAAACCATCGATTTTCTCCTCAATCGGGAAGAAGCCCATAACGCCCTTTTCCGAGAGGCACTAAGGAGAATCCAGGGTACCGGTTCTCTGCGCGATTTTGGGGTCGACGAGGACGCCCGATTGTATTTCGATCTATCCACACCAGGTCGCTACTTCTCCGATCCTAAGCCCACAGCTCCTGAGTTTGAACCGTCCTACCGACAATAATCAGGGCGGCATCCTGCCGCCCCCTTTCGGAGGTTGCTACAAAACCCCGGCTGTGGTACCCTTTATGTAGGTTATCCGCATGGTTAGGGGAGGTACGGAGGTGGCCAAATATAAAATCTTTACCTTCGGTTGTCAGATGAATGTCCATGACTCGGAGGTTATCGCAGGCTTACTGCGGCAGCTAGGCTATGAGGAAGCAGACGACCTGACAGAAGCAAACCTCCTCATTTTCAATACTTGCTGCGTCCGGGAAAACCCCGAACGGAAAGTCTTCGGCAGAGTCGGCAATCTGCAGCGGCTTAAAGAAGAAAACCCTAAGCTGATTATCGCCATCTGCGGCTGTATGGTCCAGCAGCCCGAGCAGCTGGAGCGGATCCGCAAAGAACTGCCCCATGTGAATTTGGTTTTTGGCACCCACAACATTCACCGCCTTCCGGAGCTTTTAGCCCAGGTCAAGGACACGGGAGAACAATTGTTTGAAGTGTGGGATACGGAAGGCAGCATCGTCGAAGGCTTGCCGGCGGCCCGTCTCGATGGGTTGAAAGCCTTCGTAAATGTCATTTACGGCTGCACCAACTTTTGCACCTACTGCATCGTACCGTATGTTCGGGGTCAGGAGCGGAGCCGCAAGCCAAAGGCAATCCGTCGGGAAATCGAGGGCTTGGCGGCTCAAGGCTACAAGGAAGTCACTCTTCTAGGCCAAAACGTCAATGCCTATGGCAAGGACCTAGACGAGGCCGTTACCTTTGCTGATCTGTTGCGCATGCTTGATGGGACTGGGGGAATTGAACGTATCCGTTTCACCACTTCCCACCCCCGGGACATGTCCGACGATCTCATCGGGGCTATGGGAGACTTGGATACAGTGTGTGAACACTTGCACCTCCCCCTGCAAGCGGGCAGCAATCGGATCCTTAACAGGATGAACAGGGGCTATACCAAGGAGCAATACATTAGTCTAGTCGATCGCATCCGCAAGAGAATTCCCCATATTGCGCTGACCACCGACCTTATTGTGGGCTTTCCCGGGGAAACCGAGGAGGATTTTGAACAAACACTCCAGGTAGTCGAAGAGATTGGGCCAGATTCCGCTTTCACGTTCATCTATTCTCCAAGACCTGGGACCGTCGCTGCTAAGATGGAGGATCAGGTGCCGGAAGAAGTAAAAAGGGACCGGATTTATCGTCTGATTGAACTGCAAAACAGGCTCAGCCTCCAACGAAACCACTCCCTGGTCGGCTCAATCCAGGAGGTCCTTATCGAGGGGCCAAGCCAAACGGATCCAGGCAAATACACGGGCCGAACCAGGGGAAATAAGCTGGTCATTTTTACCGGGCCAGCAGACCGGGGCCTTCTCATGCCGATTAGAATCACCGAAGCCCAAACATGGTCTCTCCACGGTGAGCTGATGCCATAGAAGAACCAACAACAGGAGGCCGACCGATGGCCAAACTGACTCCAATGCTAAAGCAATATTTAGAAGTGAAGAAGCAGCATCCCGATGCCTTGTTGTTTTTTCGATTAGGAGACTTCTATGAAATGTTCGGCGAGGATGCCGAAATAGGCGCTCGCGAACTGTCCATCACCTTGACTTCTAGGGAAGCGGGCAAGGGTCGGCGACTGCCCATGTGCGGCGTTCCCCACCACGCGGCCGATAGATACGTGGCGACCCTGGTGGGGAAGGGCTATAAAGTGGCCATTTGTGAGCAGATGGAGGACCCTAAGACTGCGAAGGGCGTCGTGCACCGGGAAGTGGTTCGCCTTGTCACCCCGGGTACAGTCACCGACGATGAGATGCTGGAGGCCAAGTCCAACAACTATCTGGCAGCCATTAGCAAAGGGGCCCAAGGATATGGGCTGGCCTATACGGACATCACCACAGGGGAGTTTGCCGGTACTGAGTGCACGGGCAGCGAAGCCCAAGCATTGCTTGTAGACGAAATCGCCAGGCTGCAACCAGCAGAGGTGCTCCTTACTCCAGAGCTTGAGGACTTAAAAGACACCCTGCAGCAAGTGGGGGGGCCGATAACCTTCAACATCTGTTCGGAAGACGCTTTTAGCTATGACAGAGCTTGTATCGCGCTTATGGAGCAGTTCCAATGCTCCTCTCTGATCGGGTTCGGTTGTGAAAGGCACATCCTTTGCACATCCGCAGCCGGGGCAATCCTTGATTACCTCGACACCACCCAGAAGACTGTCCTCAGCCATCTACAGAGTCTCCGGATCTACTCGACGCAAAAATACATGGTCCTTGATCCGGTCACAAGGCGGAATCTAGAGCTAACCAGTACCCTTCGCACCGATCAAAAGCGAGGCTCATTACTCGGAGTCCTTGACGAAACCATGACCGCGATGGGAGGCCGGGTCATTCGCCAATGGTTGGATCAACCATCGATGGACCTAGCGGAAATCAACGGTCGCCTAGAAGGGGTGGAAGAGTTCGTCAACAACGGACTCTGGCGAGAACAATGCCGCCGCCTATTGCGGGATGTCTTCGATCTGGAGCGCCTAGTGGGGAAAGTAGGCTGCGGTTCTGCCAATGCGCGGGACCTCATAGCCCTGAAGGAATCCCTAGAAAAGATTAGCCCCCTCAAAGAGCTCCTGGCCAATTTTGGTTCCCCTCTGATTCAAAGGCTGCGAAGTGAATTGGATGAACTAAGGGACGTTGTTGAGCTTTTAGAGGCATCCATCGAGCCTGACCCGCCGGCGGGAGTCAAAGAAGGCAATCTCATCCGCACGGGCTACCACCCGGAAATCGATCGGCTGCGCCGTGTCTGCCGAGAAGGGAAAGGGTGGATCGCGGCCTTGGAGCAGGAAGAGCGAGCAAGAACGGGCATCAAGTCCCTTAAAGTAGGATTCAACAGGGTATTTGGCTACTATATTGAAGTCACCAAGGCAAACCTGGCGGCTGTGCCTTCGGATTACCAGCGAAAACAAACCTTAGCCAATGCTGAACGGTATATCACCCCCGCCCTCAAAGAGAAGGAAAACCTCATTCTTGGGGCGGAAGAACGCGTCACGGAACTGGAATACCAAGTGTTCACCCAGATAAGGGCGGCCGTTGCCCGAGAAGGAGAGCGGATCCAACGAACAGCCCGTGCCGTCGCCCAGCTGGATGTCCTTTGTTCCCTGGCCTTTGTGGCCATCAGATACAATTTGGTCAGGCCCGAAATAGATGATGGCACGGAGATTATCATCAAGGGCGGACGTCACCTGATCGTGGAAAGCTGTTTGGAAGATGTGGAGTTTGTCCCTAATGACACCCACTTGGACACAGATGTGAACCGGATCATCATCCTGACCGGGCCGAATATGGCAGGCAAGTCAACTTATCTTCGTCAACTCGCCCTCATCGTCCTTTTGGCCCAAATGGGAAGCTTCGTCCCCGCGGCATCGGCCCGCATCGGGCTAGTAGACCGCATTTTCACCAGGGTAGGGGCCGTCGACGATTTGGGCACGGGTCAAAGCACCTTCATGGTGGAGATGACCGAGCTGGCCAATATATTGGTCAATGCAACTCCCCGCAGCCTGATTATCATCGACGAACTGGGCAGGGGGACGAGCACTTATGATGGCATGGCCATTTCCCAGGCGGCCATTGAGCATATCCACAACAAGGTCAAAGCAAGGACCATTGTTTCCACCCATTACCATGAACTAACCCAATTGGAGGACATGCTCCCTTGTGTCAAAAACTATCAGGTTCTGGTGGAAGAGAAACAAGGAAGGATCGTTTTCCTCTACACCATCACCCGAGGTGGAACGGACCGCAGCTACGGAATCAATGTGGCCCGCATGGCCGGAGTGCCCCGACCAGTAGTGCAACGGGCCCTCCAGCTGCTAGGTCGTTGGGAGCTCCCCCAGGTGCCTGGCCAGATGCAACTGCATGAACTCATCTTTAATGAGGCCGCCGCTGTTCAGGAAGAGCAGAGCGAAATCTTGGCTGAGCTATCGGAGTTGAACATCAATGAACTCACACCCCTCCAAGCCTTGATGAAACTAGCTGCCTGGCAAGGACAGTTAAAAGGGGGCAATAAGGGATGACCATCCGGATCCTCGATGAAAATGTGGCCAACAAGATTGCCGCAGGCGAAGTCATTGAAAG
>JAAZLZ010000037.1 GCA_012799075.1 Bacillota bacterium | reverse complement strand
CCTTTCGGGGTCAATCTAGGTTCGACCACTTAGATAATACCCCAGAGACTCCCACCTTTTCCAGTATCCGTTTTAATCTTGCGAGATACTGTGAACGAAACTCTAGCCCTTCTACCCAACGAGGCCAGTTGGGGGTTGCGCTGCGGCGGTGTCTATGCTAAAATAACAGCGTGTCTGGGTGCCCCCATCGTCTAGCGGCCTAGGACACCGCCCTTTCACGGCGAAGGCAGGGGTTCAAATCCCCTTGGGGGTACCAACCTTACAACCCTTTCCCCTTGGGAAGGGCTTTTCTTTTTTGTGGACTTTCTCTAAGCAGGAGCAAAAAGCAGGCCACTGGCCATTGGCAAAGAAGTATGGGATGTACTTAGCTAATGGGAGGTACATTTCATGAATGAGCGAAAGCCGGGGACAAGAACCTCCTCCTTCGGGGTTGGCAGGCGGGAGAATCATGATTCAAAGGAGTTTTATGAGAGCCGGCTCTATGAAGAGATGAAGGATGGGATGCACTTATCCGGGGAGGAACAGCGTGTTCCGGCAGAGGTCCTGGATACCATTATCTGTCAGGACAGTCGGAGTATGGAACAGCTCCCCGATAACTCAATCCACTTGATGGTGACCTCACCGCCATACAACGTGGGCAAGGATTATGATGAGGACTTATCCTTGGATGAATACCGGGAGCTTTTGCGGGCCGTGTTCGCAGAAACCTATCGGGTATTGACACCCGGGGGACGTGTGTGCATTAACGTGGCCAACTTGGGGCGAAGGCCCTACATACCCCTCCACAGCTACGTCATCCAGGACATGTTGGATTTGGGCTACTTGATGCGGGGCGAGATCCTGTGGGACAAGGCGGCATCGGCGGGGGTGTCAACGGCCTGGGGAAGCTGGATGTCAGCCTCCAATCCAACCTTGCGGGATGTCCATGAATACATCCTGGTCTTTTGCAAGGAGGCTTTTGGCCGGAAGCGAGAATCCCGGGAAAGCACCATTACCAGAGAGGAATTCCTGGATTTCACCAAGAGCATTTGGAGTTTTCCCACCGAGTCGGCTCGGCGGGTTGACCACCCTTCGCCTTTTCCCGTTGAACTACCTTACCGGTGCATTCAGCTATACACTTTTGCCGGAGATGTGGTGCTGGATCCTTTCTGTGGCAGCGGGACGACCTGCATTGCGGCCTTGAGCACCCAACGTCATTACGTGGCCTATGACATAAAACAGGAGTATGTGGACATTGCCCACAAGCGGGTGACGGAATGGTTGTGCAATGTGGAAAATGAGGAAAGATCTAACAAACACTAAATGGTACTGGCTCTTCAGAAAGAAATACCTAGGGGAAGGAACTAGGGCTTCAATTGCCGAAGAACCATACAGATATTGTAGGGGACGAAAGAGGCGGGTTCATGAAAACCTCACGACTAGGTGCCATTTTGGACCTTGTTCCCGGCGACTGCGGAGTGGTGGACATCGGTACCGACCATGCCCTCTTGCCCATAGCCTTAGTGCGGCGGGGACAACAGGGTGTGATTATCGGGTCTGATTGCCGTTCGGGGCCCTTGGAGGCTGCCCGATCCAACCTGATTGAATCAGGATGCATCGACCGGGTGGAACTACACTTGGGCTTCGGTCTCGAGGTGGTCGAGGGCCGCTCCGATGTGGAAGCGGCGGTGCTCGCTGGCTTTGGGGGGAAGAATATCGTGGAAATCCTGGAGCGAAGTCTCCCCCAGGCTAGAAGTCTAAGATTGCTCATCCTTCAGCCCATGAGGGATGGACATCACCTGCGGTGTTGGCTGGCTGATCAGGAATTTTGCCTGATAGATGAAGAGCTGGTGGAAGAAGATGGGCGGATCTATGAGATAATCGTGGTGGGACAGGGCAGCAGCAATTGGGATGTGGATGATTTGGCGGAAGCGATGGGGGCGCCCCGGAGCTTGCTGGTGGGGTTGGGACCATGTTTGGTCAAGAAAAGACACCCCCTCTTGCTGTCCCTCCTTAATGGTCGGAAGGAAGAAATGATGGATGTCACGGAGAACCTGCAGGCGAAGGAGAGTGAACGCAGCAGAAGACGCCGGCAAGAGCTGTCCATCCAGCTAGGCCGGTTGGAGAAGGTGATTCAATGGCTGTCAGGATAGGGGATGTCATTCGTTGGCTTGAGGAGCTGGCACCTCCATGTCTCGCCGAGGAATGGGACAATTGTGGACTCCAGCTGGGCGATCCCGGCGACCTCGTGACGGGGATCATGGTCTCGTTGGACTTCACCGAAGAAGTTTTCGCTGAGGGTTTGGACAACGGAGTCAACCTTTTTGTCACCCACCATCCGCTGATTTTCCGTCCGTTAACTAGCGTGCGCTGGGATGGGCCCCAAGGCCGCCTTATCAAGGGGGCCGCGGCCGCGGGGGCCAGCCTGTATGCCCTGCACACCAATCTAGATAATGCCCGGGGGGGTCTGAACTGCTGGCTTGCCGAAGAATTGAGGCTTAAGCGGGTGCGGCCCTTTGGCAAGATGGATCCCTTGGAGAAGCTGGTTGTCTTTGTGCCCCGAGACCATGCCGGGGAGCTAATGGACGCCCTGGCCGGGGCGGGTGCAGGACATATCGGCCAGTACAGCCACTGCACTTTTCAAGCCCTCGGCAAAGGAACATTCAAACCTTTGACGGGGGCTAAACCATATATAGGGAAGGTTGACAAAATCGAAGAGGTGGACGAGATCCGGCTGGAGACCATCCTGCCCCAGTCTCTGCGGGCAAGGGTGCTCAAAGCCATGTTGGCATCCCATCCCTATGAAGAGGTGGCCTATGATCTTTACCCCTTGTCCAATCCCGGCGCCATGGGGGGGCCGGGTCGGTTGGGCTTCTTGCCCGATCCCATCACCCTTGAGGAGCTGGCCTTTAGCGTCAAAGACCGCTTGGGAGCGCTCTCAGTCAGGGTGAGCGGCGAACTTGCCCAGCCGGTGACTAAGGTTGCCGTATGTGGAGGCAGTGGAGGGGGACTTGTTTCCCTCGCTGTGGACCTTGGGGCCCAAGTCTACATTTGTGGCGATTTGAAACATCATGATTTTCTCCTTGGACAGTCTTTGGGGCTGGCCCTCATCGATGCGGGCCACTACTGGACGGAACTGGTAGCTGTTTCGGGCATGGCAAGATTCCTTGAACAAAGACTGTCGGAGGCAGGAGTGGTTTTGCCAGTTGTTTGCGCCAAGGATCAACGGGAGCCCTTTGTTGAATTGAACTAGCGGCAATGCAAGGTTGTGTTTCCTAGAGGGAGGAACCCATCGTGGAGCGCAAGTGTGAGTTTTGTGGTCAACCGATACCCCATGAAAGACTGGAGGCGCTGCCAAACACACGGCGATGTGTGAAGTGCGCCCAGAGAAACGGCAGCGATATCCATGTTAAACAAGTGGATACTGGCATGGATATTGATACTTACAAAGACCTGTTGGGGGCTATCCGCAGCTGAAGGGTGGAAAGCATCAGATGGACGCACAAATGAAGGCGCTTCTTGAGGTTCAACAGTTGGACATGGACATGGCTAAAATGGATGTGATGATGAGGGACTTGCCGGTTAAGAGGCTGATTTTAGGCCTGAAAGTGCGGGAGAAGGAGATTCAGCAGCTGTTAGCCAAAAAAGAGGAGTGCTTGCGGGAAAACCAACGTCGTTCCCGGCGTCTGAACCTGGACCTGGATGAAAGCAGGAGTCAGCTTGAGCTCCTGAACCAGAAGCTTTATAGTGGAGAGCTTAAGAACGCCAAAGAGCTGGCCCAGATGGAAAGCAGGTGTGAGAGCCTCCGGGAACGGGCAGATGCTTTGGAAGAGGAAATCCTCACCTTGATGCTGCAGGCCGAAGAATGGGATGCCGAAACGAAAGAGCATCGGGGTCAGCTGGAGGAAGTGCAAGGAGAGCTACAAGGGCACCTGTTGGATTTCAACCGGACAGTTAAGCGCTGGCGGCGGGAAATGCGGGAGCTGCAAAGGATCCGGGAAGAGGTGCAGGCATCCATTCCACCCTCCTTGTTGGCCACCTACGAGCGGATGCGGGCAAAAGGCCAAGGCAGGGTGGTAGTTGAGGTCCACAACGGAATCTGTGGGGGCTGCAACGTGGCCCTGT
>JAAZLZ010000036.1 GCA_012799075.1 Bacillota bacterium | reverse complement strand
GAAACCTTCCTATTGGAAGTGACGGGATCGGCAGTAAACATGATTCCTGATGCCTGCGGGAAGACCATTTTCTGAACAACCACCGACAGGTGGATTTGACGGTGGTCGAAGCCATTTTCAAGGCGGTATGTTACCGCCCGATCGGCAAACAAAGACGCCCAGCACTTGCTGATATGCTTTAGGATTGCCTCCTTTCCGATAATGTTCAAATACGTATCCTGCTGGCCTGCAAAGGAGGCCGTCGGCAAATCCTCCGCAGTTGCGCTAGATCGTACCGCATAGGCATTGTTCTCACCGAGCCTGGAGAGAAAGCGGGTGATCTCTTCATTAATGTCTTCAGGGATGGCTATCCCTTCGATGACCCCGCGAATCTCACCGCTAAGGCCACCGATTTTATCCCGGTCTTCCACCTTTAGAAGCGATAACTGATCAAGCATTTGGTTAAGGGACGGTGTCTCCCCAATGATTCTTGTGAAGGCTTCAGTCGAAATGCAAAAGCCATCTGGCACCCGTATTTCTTTAATCCGAGACAGTTCCCCTAGGTTCGCACCTTTACCCCCAACAACCAGGACTTTCGTTTTGTCAATATCTGGCAAACCAAGCACATATGAACCCACACGTTTCCCTCTTTCCGCATCATGATGGCCTTAGTGCGGGACGATGTGATGCCCCGCAGCGCCGACGCGTTGTCAGACACTTCCCCTCCATCAGCCCATGGTTCTGACCTTAGATACCAGCTCCGGGCCATCGAGCAGCTGCCAATAAGTCGTGCAGACAGCACCGACACTATGACCAATGACATCGGAAGTTCTTTGTCGGTGTCTGTTGCCACCTGCTTCCGAGCCAACCCCTCTGCCGCTGGTCGAAGCTCATTTTGGACTTACCGTTCATCCTCCTACCGGCTTATTGGATCTCATACTACTCTTCGCTCGTTCCATGATTTCCCGGACTATTGACGTTTTGGCATCCGCGTAGTGCTGAACATGCTCCCACTTATTCTTTGCCAGGCTCCGCTTGGCTTGTGCATATTTTTCCCGATCGGCTTCATTGACCCGCAACCAATTGCGAAAGAGCAGCATTCCATCAATCTCGGGAGTGCCTGCACTGAAAACATGTAGGTTGATATCGGTATCGGGTCCTTTGAACATACGGTGTTCAAACCACTCGGGTTCTCGGACCCGCAACTTGTATCCCACCGCCTCCAAAGCTGGAACATAGGACGGCTCATCGGCAGAGTCCTCAACAACCAACAGCATGTCGATGATTGGCTTTGCACACAGTCCCGGCACCGCGGTTGAGCCGACGTGCTCGACCAGCAACGCCCTATTACCGAGGGCCGAGCGAACCCTATTGGCTTCCCGTTCAAACAACCCCGGCCAACGCGGGTCGTACTCAATGAGAGTGATGGGTGCATTATGCGGTCTTAGCTCGCCCACAATAGCCTGTTGGAGTTCTTCATCTTTCCTATGCTTAAGGCTGCAGTTGTCCTGTTTTGACGGCATAGGATTCTACCTCCAGAGTTCATTGACAAGTCCGCGGGGTCATTTCTGGCCCTTTTGTCCCCATATACTATGCTTGTCTTTGATTCCCCTGTCTGTGGACATTACTTACCGCCCTTGACATCGACAGTTAAAAGCGGCCCGAGCCTCACACTCCCGTGAGGCTGTATTCCGCGTGACCGGTTTGATTACCTCCACCTGCCTTCCTGCCTCATCCGATCATGAAGCCTAGCCAATTGCCATTGTTCGTGTTGGGAAGACCTCTTCCACGGTACGGATGAGTCCGTGAGCGCCGCCGATGGTGACAGTCAACGGTGAGGGCGCGTCGCTTTGTGCCCAGATGACCTAGGGAAACCTGGATTATAGAAGTAGATGGTTCTACCTGCGAGAGAGCTGTTTCTTGAACATCCACCTACACTACAAAAGACTCATCGGTTCCCTTTGGAGTATACCCATAATTTGGCTGCCAAAGCAAAATAGGAATTCCCTCTCATTGCAGGCCCCCTTCCCAAACATATGGTATCACGAACCTACAAAGGGAAGTGACGCCATGGGTTTATGTACACAAGTCTTAATCCATCAGGTGGTTTGTGAAGAAACAGTTACCTTAACTCGCCTTGACGAGAATGTCCCCATTGGAAATATTCCCGTTCCCCGCGGTAGCGAACTAACTGGACAAACATCGGTCAGCGTGTTGGATTGCAT
>JAAZLZ010000392.1 GCA_012799075.1 Bacillota bacterium | reverse complement strand
GCTTCCGTGATCTACCGATGCTGAAGTCAGAAGTCCGCCGGCTGACCGTTGGGATCACAGACGGGGCAGGAAACGCATGGGAATCAGCGTGATTCTGCGCCACCGAAATTCCACGGGACTTGGGACAAGCCCTCGGGGTGAGCATAGAGTAATTCCGTCTTAACCCATATGGACAGACACAAACACCCAAGGATCCACATACTCTAGTAGAGCCCCTACTAGACAGTAGTGCAGGAGGTGGCCTCGGGGTGTTTTCGTCTTTCTTGGAAGGTGTCGTTTGGCTAGTTTCCTACATAACCAACACCAACGTATTTCCAAAACCATTAAATCCCCAAGAAGAACAGGACCTTTTGGAGAGAATGGTGGAAGGAGATGAGAAGGCCAGGCACACCCTGATTGAGCGAAACTTACGGCTTGTGGCCCACATCGTAAAGAAGTTTGACAACACCTCCGAAGATAGTGATGACTTGATTTCCATCGGTACCATCGGGCTGATTAAGGCGATAAATTCCTTCGATGTGTCGAGGAACACGAGACTAGCCACCTATGCGGCCCGGTGCATTGAAAACGAGATATTGATGCACTTGCGGTCAGCTAGGAAAACCCGAGGGGAGATCATGCTTCATGAACCTATTGGTTCAGACAAAGAGGGCAATGAAATCACGCTGATGGACATCCTAAGCAGCGACTTTGACGTGGCGGAGCGGGTCGAGTTGACTGTGGAACATGAGATGCTCAGGGAAAGACTTGCTCAGCTTTCTCGTCGGGAACGGAGGGTATTAGAGCTGCGCTATGGCCTGACGGACGGGGTGAGGCAGACGCAAAGGGAGATTTCCAAGAAACTTGGCATTTCCCGATCGTATGTATCCCGCATTGAAAAGCGGGCCATTAGCAAATTACAGCATGAGATGTGTTCGGATCCTTGCCGATAGCGACAGCTTGGCCCACAAATGTTATAATATCCCCAGACGGAATTTGGGAGGGCTTTCTGTGTTGCAAGCTTTGTGCCCAGATGAAGCCCATAGCCGCCTGGTGGATATTGACCTGGAGGGGCTGCTTCAGAAGGGAATCAGGGCCTTAATCTTAGATTTGGATAATACCCTAGTCAAGTGGCACGAGGCAGAGGTTTCAGCGGAGGTTGACCACTGGGTTGACCAGGCAAAGGCTAGGGGCTTTAAACTGTGTATTGCCTCCAATGCTTTGCCCGAACGGGTGAAACTGATAGCCGGGCGGCTGGGCATTCCGTATGTGTCCGGCGCCCTCAAGCCCCGGCGAACTCCTTTCCGCAAGGCCCTAATGAGAATGGATGTTGTCTCCCAGGAGACCGCGGTGGTGGGCGATCAGATCTTTACCGATGTTCTCGGAGGCAATCGCCTTGGGCTGTATACTATCTTAACTAGGCCCTTGAGTCGGAAGGAGTTTCCCACCACCCGGATGTTGCGGGGTTTGGAGAATTGGGTGATACGCAAATTGATCCAAGAAGGATACATTTCCAATTGGCGTTAGGCGAGGTGGGGCCATGTTGAGATATCTTGATGCCGGCGAGTCCCATGGCCAAGGGCTGATGGCGGTCGTGGAAGGTATGCCCGCGGGGGTGCCCTTGCAGGTCGAGAAGATCAATGTGGACTTGCGGCGGCGCCAAGGAGGCTACGGCCGGGGTGGCCGGATGAAAATTGAAAGGGATCAGGTCAAGATCTTAAGCGGCATCAGAGGCGGCTTGACCCTAGGCTCACCTATTGGCCTATTGATTGAAAACCGTGATTGGGCAAATTGGCAAGGGCTATTTCACCCTTCTCCCGGGAAGACGTGGGAGCCCCTTTTTCGCCCCAGACCGGGACATGCCGATTTGGCCGGCGGGCTAAAATACGGACAGCGGGACCTTCGCAACATCTTGGAGCGAGCTAGTGCCCGGGGAACGGCGGTACGGGTCGCGGTGGGGGCTGTGGCAAAGGCCTTGCTGGCTCAATTCGACATTCAGATCGCATCCCACGTCCTTTCTATTGGTGGTGTAATGGCTCTGCCCCCGTCTTCCAAGGAGGATATCCTAGGGGCGGACCAATCCCCTGTGCGCTGTGTCGATCCGAAGGCCTCCCAAGAAATGATGGGAGCGATCGATGAGGCTAGGAAGGCCGGGGAGTCCCTTGGCGGCATATTCGAAGTGATTGCCTGGGGCGTGCCCGTTGGTTTGGGGAGTCATGTCCATTGGGATCGGCGCTTAGATAGCCGACTGGCCGCGGCGATGATGAGTATCCAAGGAATCAAGGGCGTCGAGCTGGGCAGGGGGTTTGAGGCGGCTTTCCTGATGGGTTCCCAAGTCCATGATGAGATTCACTATGATAGGGGCTATCTTAGGCGCACCAACAACGCCGGCGGTGTTGAAGGCGGTATATCCAACGGGGAGCCCATCGTTGTCCGGGCGGCGATGAAGCCGATTCCTACGCTGTACCGGCCTCTAAAATCGGTGGACATGCTCAGCAAGGAGCGGGTCGAGGCCAGTATCGAACGCTCAGACATTTGTGCCGTGCCCGCGGCGGCTATCGTTGGTGAAGCGGCCACGGCATGGGTGTTAGCCCAATCCTTCTTGGAGAAATTCGGCGGGGACAGCCTAGATGAGATTAAACGCAACTATCGGGGATACCTGAAGGAAGTTGCTGACCGATGAAGTCCAGTTGGAATATTGTTCTAGTCGGGTTTATGGGCAGCGGGAAAACTACCGTGGGGCGGGAAGTGGCGAGACGCCTAGGCTGGTCTTTCGTTGATACGGATGATGAAATCGTCAGGCAGGCGGGGAAAAGCATCGCCGCTATTTTCGCCGATGAGGGTGAAGAACATTTTCGATGTCTAGAGACCCGGGTGGTCCGAAAGCTGGCTGCAATGAACGAAACGGTCATTGCAACTGGGGGCGGGGTGGTGAAGAATCCGGACAACCTCCGGCTCCTAGCTGCAACCGGGGTGCTGTTCTGGCTGCAGTTAGAACCAGAGGAGATTCACCGGCGAATCAGCGGTCAGCGAATCACTCGACCACTACTTAAGGTTCCTGATCCTTTAGGGGAGATCCGCAATCTATTGAGGGAACGGGAATCATACTACGCTCAGGCCGATTTCACCGTCAACGCTAACGGAACAGTCGATGCTGTGGCCTCCATGATCATTGCCGAGATGAATGGGTGGCGTGGCCGGTGACCGGATGCATATTCGGGGTAAACTAAGGGGGATTAGAGGATGGAGAGAATCCGAGTGGAACTAGGTGAGCGCGCCTACGATATTTGCCTTGGGGAGGACTT
>JAAZLZ010000391.1 GCA_012799075.1 Bacillota bacterium | reverse complement strand
CTGACCGGGAAGCAATCAATGCCCGAGACACGCGCAACGTTGCGGTCACTTGTGGCATCCTTGGCCAGACAGTTCCCTCGGCAGTAGCAATCTCGTCAGCCCAGGATCCGGCAAAGTCATCATCTTGTCCAATGTAGTAAGCTAGCAAATGGGCTGTTGCCCGGGCATCTTCCAAAGCAGAGTGGGCCGACTCAAGCCCATAGCCAATGCAGTTGCAGCAGGCTGTCAGCGCTCTGGAATCTGTCTGAAGGTAGTGTGATGCTAGCCTCATGGTACAAAGCCCCGAATTGCCATTAAGCTCAACGGAGTATCCCGCACGGGCGAACTCGGCGGCTAAGAACGGTGCATCGAAGGACAAGTTGTGCGCGACCGGCACCCGTCCCCTAAGTAGCGATCCCAGTTCAGGTGCGATCTGAGCAAACGTCGGAGCTGAGTAGACATGCGCTGCGCTGAGACCATGAACCTCAGTCGCCCCAACATCACGAACGGGATTGATCAGAGTGTCCCACTCATATACCGTGTTTCCGTCATGGTCAACCAGGACCACTGCCACTTCCAAGACTCGGTGGTTATGCACCGGTGAGAGCCCCGTGGTCTCAACATCGATGACGGTGTAACCCCTCCTGCTCATCCCTCCGCCCAATTCCTCGCCCATCCTTGTTCTCCTCTCCCCAGTGCCCTTTGCAGGCATCTCACCCCTTCACCCAAACTCCCTTTCGCTTAAGCTGTCCAGGATTCCTGCCACCAACTTAAGCCCAGTCCACTTCTGTCCCATAACACCTAACAAAGTCCTAGCCATCGCGAGGGATTTGACCCTTCATGGGGAAAAGTCCTTATGAGGTGATCATCTTTGCAGCACATAACTCGGCTTATCATCATAGCTCGCAAGTATTGGTACTGGATGGCGCTGGCATTAGTTGCCATGGTGGGGGCAACCTTAGCTAATCTCGCCGGACCCTGGCTCATTAGAAGCCTCGTCGCCACTATTGAGGGAAATACTGGAAATGAGGCGCTGGCAGCCCGCCAGGTAGTCACTACAGCACTGACGCTACTAGTGGTCTATGCTCTCCGCCCCGGCCTGCGTGCTTTGCAGACCTGGAGCACCCATGTAGCAGGATGGGGCAGCGTTGCGGAAGCAAGAAAAAGGCTGTATGAACATATGCAAAGACTGTCCCCCAAGTTCTATACCGCTACCCAGACGGGACAGATCATGTCACGTGTGGTTAATGACACCCAGCACTTTGAGGCTCTCATCGCCCACGCTATTCCAGAAGTGGCAGTTAGTCTGCTGACCATCATCGGCGTCTTTGTCGTGCTCTTTTCTATTAATAGACGATTGGCTCTCTACACCCTGGTTCCTATCCCCCTCATCATCGTCGGATTCATTCTATACAATCGCTATGTCCGGCCTTTGTTTCGCCATGCCCAAGCTATGCTCGGCAATCTAAACTCGACTTTGCAGGACAATCTGTCGGGAATTCGAGAAATTCAGGTGTTTACCCAAGAGGAAAGAGAGATGCAGCGGGTCGGAAAACAGATTCTTTCCCATGCCTCTGCCATCACCCGAGCTGTATCCATAAGTGCTTGTTTTCACGGGGGAATCGACTTTTTCGCGGGATTGGGGACGGTGGCCGTCGCCTTATTCGGTGGCCTCATGGCCTTAAGGGAACAAATCTCCCTGGCAGACATAACCGGGTATCTACTGTATGTGGGCTCCTTCTACGAGCCAGTCATGCGACTCAACCACCTAAATGAGTCCCTTCAGCAGTCACTGGCTGCGGCGGACCGCTATTTCGAACTTCTGGATACCGAGCCTGAGATTCAAGACGCACCTGACGCAATTGACTTTAGGGATATCCAAGGCCGGATTACTTTTGAAAATGTCGATTTCCATTATGACGAAACCCCGGTACTACGGAACATCAATTTGGAGATTAGACCAGGAGAAATGATTGCCCTTGTTGGTCCTACCGGTGTTGGAAAAACGACAGTGGTCAACCTGATTCCCAGGTTTTATGATGCCAATCAAGGCCGTGTTCTTATAGACGGTCAAGATATTCGTAGAGTCAAGGTTTCCTCTTTGCGCAGGCACATTAGTATGGTGCTACAGGATGTTTTCTTATTCAATGGAACAGTTGCGGAGAATATCGCCTATGGCAGCCCTGACGCCACCATGGAACAGATTAGGGTAGCAGCTATCGCAGCTGAGGCTGACGGATTCATCCAGGAGATGCCGGATGGCTATGACACAGAAATCGGCGAACGAGGTGCCAGACTGTCCGGAGGACAAAAGCAAAGGCTGGCAATTGCCCGAGCTATTTTGTACGACGCACCGATCCTGATTCTCGATGAAGCAACATCCTCGGTGGATACTGAAACAGAAGCACAGATTACTGCGGCACTGCAGAACTTAGTCAAAGGCCGAACAACCATCGTCATTGCCCATCGGTTATCCACCATTCGCAACGCAGACAAGATCATCGTGCTGCAGGATGGTGAGATCGTGGAACAAGGAAATCATGAGCAATTATTGCAGCTCAACGGCTTGTACGCCAAGTTGGTTAGAAAAGATGCCGACAATACCACTTTCGATTCACTAAACTCTCGTTCTGTCTAGATATCAGCTCTGTGTTTAGATATGAGCTCTGTTTAGATATGAAAATG
>JAAZLZ010000390.1 GCA_012799075.1 Bacillota bacterium | reverse complement strand
GCGCAGGTCTAGATCGGCTCCCAGGGGTGAAAAGATGGAGACGTAGGCTTCATCGATGAGTTCCGGGATACAGACGGGGTCGTCGGGGCCAGGGTCGACTGGTACCCAGGGGATGTCCAAGTCACGGGCTTTTGGCAGCCCCGCATTACCCCTGCGGAGGCGCCCGTCGATCCCCTGGGCGGGCTTGGGCTGAGCCGAGAAACCGAGGCCATCGATTATGATGATACGGGGATGGGTTATGCCCTCAAGGCGACCAGACTGGTGGGTCGATACGATGTGGGGGCTGCCTATCAACGGGGTTATGTGCCTGCGCCCCTTCCCGCAGGCGTCAACCTGATAACCGAAGGGAACTACCGATTGGTGGAGAAATACATGCCCATGAGGAAGCTCTCCTTGCTCATCTCCGGTCCCTTGGGGGATGCCGGGGCATGGGCGGAGCTGACTTACAACAAGCCCGAGGAGGATTTCTTCTCCCCCCAACTGAGGGGTTTACTTGGAAGTCTGCCGGAGAGGTATCACCTAAGTGATGAGGCCTACGTCAGCGGACTGATCGGGGCGGACTATTTCTTCGCAGATGGGACCTATGTCAACGGTCAGATTGTCAGGGGCTTTCCTTATGAGTATACTGAGAGCATGGTGCAGACCTACTTCATAGGTGATGCCTACCGCCATTTCATGGGGGATCGGCTGAAGCTGGAGGCCAAAGTCGTTTATTGCTTCGATGATCAGGGCTGGATCCTAGGCCCCGAGGTCACCTACCAGCTGCCAGGAAGCACCAAGCTGTGGGTGAAGGGCATCTGGCTTGGGGGCGATGATGAGTCGGACTTTGAGCAAATGGGCGATTTGTCCCAGGTGATGGTTGGGATCGGCATCGAAATTTGAATGGGTGGGTCAGGCTTTGCCTGACCCTTTGGAAAGGAGGAGCGATTTGACAACCCCGCAGAGAAAGGTCATCTTGGACCGGGCCCGGGAGATGTTCTCCCGCCAAAGCTACCATGCCATCAGCTTGGCGAAAATCTCCAGCTCCCTGGGGATTGGCAAGTCCACGATTTACCACTACTTCCCTACTAAGCAGGCCCTGTTCACCGAGATGTTGAAGGACAGCGTCAGCGGTCTGTACAAGTATGTATACAGCCGTTTGGATAAGGATCAGTCCATCGAAGAGCAAATTTACGGCCTGATCAAGGCAGTGCTTGAGTACTTCGAAGAGAATCAGGATGTTTTCCTGCTGCTGCTGCGGGAAAGGATGGATTTCCTTGATCTGGAGTCCATCAAGCAGCAGCTCGACTCGGATTTCCTCGCGGAGTACGATCGGTTTATCGGCCATTTCCGCGAGATGGTCGATGGCTGCAAAAAGGATGGTCAACTGGTCGATGTGGAGTCCTCAGTGATTCTAGCCAGCATCTTTGGCACCATCAATGCCTCGGCCTTGTCCCTGATCAGAAACCATCCCGAGCGCAGGCTGACTGAGCTCGTCGATGACTGCTACCAGGTTGTGGCCAAGGGAATCTTGCGTTAAGCGGACTCCCCTTTGATTTCGATTCCACCCATCAAGGTCTGACAGTAAATCCGCAAAGTGGGGGCCCCTTCGCCTCCCGGCCGGGACCATTTCCTGGTGGCGATGATGCCGCCCGCTCCGTTCTTGAAGACGTCGATGCCGCCGAGGACGGCAGTCCCCTCGCATTCTACGTGCAAATGGGAGGGGACTTTGACATCGATGCCCCCCATGATGGCGATGAGGTGAAGGACCGTCTCCCCGTCGGGGATGCTGGCCGCGGTCAGATCCAAATCGAATCCGCCCATGAAGGCAATAAAGCTGTCGCTGGCCAAGGGCCATCCCTCATCCTTTAGCTCCACCCCGCCCATAATCGCCCAGCGGGCGTTCTTGGTGCCGGCGGCTTTGATGATTTGCCAGCCAAGATAGACCAGCAGGATCGGAAACAGCCCTCTCCAGACAAGGGTCAAATCCAACTCGTAAAGGCCCAGATTGCGCCCTAGGATCCCAAGACCCAGGCCGAGCCAAATCAGACCGCCAAGGGAGTGGCGGTCCTCATCCTTGATCAAGGATGCGCCGTGGAGGATCAGGAGCAGGGGCCAGTAGGCGCCGATCAGGGGACCGAGGGCTACCTGGGTTAGGCCCAGATTATTGAGGAGCCAGATGGTTCCCATTACAATGAAGAATCCGCCCAGCAAGTATCTTTCCAAGGGTGCACCTCCCTGGTAGATTTTCTCCTAGGTTATTCTGGGCCCAGGGCCTGTGTTCCTCCGCCTGCGGAAGAATTTCAGACCATCGATCAAATGGCCCATGG
>JAAZLZ010000389.1 GCA_012799075.1 Bacillota bacterium | reverse complement strand
GGGTGACTCGATGGGTCATTGTTTCTCCTCCCTTATTCTAAACGTAAATCACCATGCTTCTGAACATGGGCAGCCAGGCCGCCATCCCCCAGGATGGTCAGCATCACCTCAGGCAAGGGGGCAAAGACAAGCTCCACTCCCCTGGTCAAGTTCTTGATGGTGCCTGCAGCCAGATCGACCTCCAACTCGTCGTCCTGATCGATTTGATCAGTATCGCAAATCAACACCGGCAGCCCCACATTGATGGCATTCCGGAAAAAGATCCGGGCGAAGGACTTGGCCAAGACTGCGCTTACCCCTGCCAGCTTGATGATGGTCGGGGCGTGCTCCCGGCTCGAGCCCAGGCCAAAATTGTTCCCGCCCACGACAAAATCCCCCGCCTGCACCAGCTTGGGAAACTCCGGGTCCGCATCCTCCAGCACATGCTTGGCCAGCTCCGGCAGGTTGGAGCGCAGATGGAACAATCGTCCCGGCGCAATATGGTCGGTGGAAATGTTGTCACCGAATTTCCAGGCCTTTCCCCTCAGCTTCATGCCAACACCTCCCGCGGATCGGCGATTTCCCCTTTTAAGGCCGTGGCCGCTGCCACCGCCGGGGACGCTAGGTAGATGAACCCTGCCGGATTGCCCAACCGTCCTTGGAAATTGCGGTTGGAGGTATTCAAAGAGGCCTCGCCATCACCGAGGATGCCCTCATGAACACCGACGCAAGGTCCGCAGCCGGGGGCCAGCACCGTCGCCCCCGCGGCGATGAGGGTGCGGATGTAGCCGGCATCGATGGCCTCAAGGAACACCCGCTTCGAAGCGGGAATGACAATCAACCTTACCTCGGGATGGATGGTGCGGCCTGATAGGATCCGGGCCGCCTCCGCCAAGTCGGCCAGTCGACCATTGGTGCAAGAGCCAATGAAAACCTGGTGGATCTTGGTGCCGGCAAGCTCCCCCACCGGATAGGTATTATCCACCGTATGGGGAGCGGCCACCGTTGGCTCCAGCTGGGAAACATCAACCTCCAGCACCCGTTCATAGTCGGCATCCCCATCGGGGGCCAAAGGCTGCCAGTCTTCTTCCCGACCCATCTCGGCAAGGTACCTTCTCGTCTCCTCATCGGCAGGGATGATGCCCACTTTGGCACCGGCCTCCACAGCCATGTTGGACAAGGTGAGCCTGTCAGTCATGGGCATTCGTTCAATAGTCTCCCCAACGAACTCCAAGGCCTTGTAGGTGGCCCCATCGGCGCCAAGCCGACCGATGAGGTGAAGGATTAGATCCTTGGCCCCCACACCGGGGGAGAATTGGCCGACAACCTTAATCTGAAAGGTCTCCGGCACCCGGAACCAGGTCTTCCCCAACGCGATCCCCATGGCCACATCGGTGGAGCCCATCCCGGTGGCAAAGGCACCAAGGGCCCCCGCGGTGACGGTATGGGAATCCGCACCGATAATCACATCCCCCGGCCGGGCATACTCTTCTGCAATAATCTGATGACAAACCCCCGCTCCCACATCGGAGAGGACGCAGCCCGTCTCCCGGGCGAATTCCCGCAGGAGCATATGGTCGTTCGAAAGCTCCTTCCGGGGGCTGGGAGCGGCATGATCGATGAACAAAACAGTCCGCTGCGGGCAAGCCGCCCGGACCATATCCAGCTTCTGCAGCTGCCTGACGGCCAAGGGTCCTGTGCCGTCTTGGGTTAGGGCCACATCCACCGGGCAGATAACCATCTCCCCCGCCCGGACCGGGCGCCCAACCCTCTGGCTCAAAATCTTCTCTGCTAAAGTCTGTCCCATGCTTTCACCTCTCTCTTCGGGCCAACGGCCCCACTACATATTCGTCGCTAGGTCCCAATCTCCCCCTGGTTCTTTTTTAAAGATGGACAAAGATGATATAATACCACCAAAGGCAACAATCGGGAGGGAGCGTAATGAGCAGCTTCGACTTTCCCCTTTTTGCCGGACAAGCCGGCCTTGGGGCCTTGCTGGGCGCTGCAGTCGGCTACACCGTCAAGAAGACCATGAAACTGGGTCTCATCCTCATCGCCCTGATCTTGGCACTCCTCATCGGCCTGGGCAAGCTGGACATCATCACCATCCACTGGGAATCGGTGGAAGCCCTGTATGAAAACAGCCTCCAAGGCGCCCCCTCCTCCTGGCTCGAAGGCATCATGGCCTGGTTTTCCACCAGCATCGCAGTGGCCGGAGGATTCACCGGAGGATTCCTGTTGGGCTTTCGCTACGGCTAATCCCGCACCACAAAGCTGATGAGTCCGGCGGGATAAGATCCGCCTCCAGTGGAAAGGTAAACCACCCCCGTATACAGCCCCGGCCCATGGCTAAAGGGAAGCTTGACCTTAAAGCCCTGGCTTTTTAACTCCACCTCGCCCCGGCTTCCATCGGAAGCATAGTAGGATCCCAAGGGCAGCTGGGGCCGCAGCCAGCTTTTCGTATCGGACCAGTAGGGTGGAACATCGCCCACCCGCAGCCTCTGCAAGGACAAGGGCTCCGGATAAGGCTCGTAATACCACCAGATCCCCTCCAAGCGGGCCTGGGGATTAACAAGCCTGGCCGAAAGCTCCATCTCCTTGGCGGATCTGATGAGGCGCTCAACGGGATCGATGTGGATGTGCCGTCCGATGAAGACCATGAACAAGGTGAGCTGGTGACGGCTAATCCCAAGTCCGATCCCTAAGTGGGTGAATTTCCCTTGGGGGATGCTTCGGTCCAGGAGGCTCTCCGCCAAGGACCGAAAGTAGCCCGCAATTTCCTCCTGCTGGTCCAGGTCCAGCTGCCCCCGGACCACCGCTGCACTTTCACTCACCAGACTCACGTAATCCGTCTCCCCAGCCAGGGAATACCGGTGGTAGAAGGCAAACCCGGCATTGTCCCGGAGGGCCAAGTAGCCGTAGTCCGCGCATCTTTGGGCAAAGCTTTCCGCAAGGAGGCTCGCCCGTTCATCCACCACCAAGGAGGGCAGGATGCGTTCATTCATCGCCTCCCTAACCACCTGGAGCACCTCATCCCGAGCCCGCCGCCGGGTCTGCCTGGGGGCCTCGGGGCCTACCTGCGGGAACAGATCCCGCCCGGGGATAACCTGGACTTGCCTCCCTGCGGAGAAAACGACCACGTCTTTGCTGCCGTCATCCCGCTCCCGAAAGTCAAGTTCACCCCGGTAGGTACAGAAAACTTCTTCCAAGAGCTGGACTTCCCCCTTGTCATAACGGAAAATCTGAGCATACAGACAGCCTTCCCTGGAATACCATTGGAGGACGATCGCAGGCCTGCCCACCCCTCCCAGGTCCACCAGGCGAAGGACCTGATCCCCCGCATCCTCATAGCCTGCCGCTAGCAGAACCGATGAGTAGACGCTGCCCTTCCAGTACAAAACGAAGGCCGCACCCAGCTGCTGCCCCCCGGCATCCTTGAACCGCAGGGCATAGACCAGTTCCCCCTCCCCATTGCCGTCAAGGTCGGCAAAGACGTATTCCCGCAGCTCCGGTTCGTACACCGGTCCAAAGGGCTGGAGCACAGACTTTAGCTCCCGTTGGAAAACGGACCAATAGGCATCCTGGAAGTCCTTCCAAGCTTCATCCCCAGCGCTGGGCCAAGGGGTCTTTTGCAAATAGCCCCGGAGATTCCCATCGGGGCCGCAAGAAGCACCTTGACTCCCCAATAATATGATCAGTATTAAAACAATCAGCCGCAAGGCTCTTTGCACATTGACCCCTCCGCAAAGTCGCTAGTCAGGCACCCTTCCTTGGGCAAGGAGGGCCAGGAAGGCCTACTCATCTAAAACCCTAATCCCTAAGGCCTCTGCCCTGGTCAGCTTGGACCCAGGGTCAGCGCCAACAACTACGTAATCCGTCTTCGTGCTCACCGCTCCCGTCACCTTGCCCCCCAGCTCCTCGATCTTCGCGGCTGCTTCCTTGCGGCCCATCGACTCTAGGGCGCCCGTCAAGACAAACTGATAGCCCGTCAGGGGACCTTTCGGCACGGCCTCGGCCTTGCCAAGACCAACGCCCCGCCGGGTTAGCTCCCCAAGCAGCTCCTGATTCTTGGGCTCCGCGGCAAATTCACGGATGCTGGCCGCAATCTTCTCCCCCACCCCGGGCACAGCCATCAGCTCTTCCTGGGATGCCCGCGTCAGGGCAAACAGGTCCGGAAAGTGGTTCATCAGCTCCCGGGCGGCCTCAGCACCCACATGGCGAATCCCCAGGGCATACAAAACCCGATGGGCAGGCCGGCTTTTGCTTGCCTCAACGGCCTCCAGGAAGTTGCGGGCGGATGTCTCCTGCACCAGCTCCAAGGACAGGAAATCATCCATGGTCAAGGCGTAGATGTCCGCCGGATCCTCAACTAAACCCTTCTCTACCAGCTGCTCAATCCTGGCCGGGCCTAGGCCCTCGATGTCCATGGCATCCCGGGAGACGAAATGGATCAGCCGTTCAACCAGCTGGGCCCGGCAGGCCGTGTTGACGCAGCGGTGGGCCGCCTCCTTTGGGGCCCGGAAAACCATGCCCCCACAGGAGGGACAAGTCGTTGGCATCCGGAAAGGCTGCTCCTTGCCGGTCCGCCGCTCCTTGACGACTTTCACGATCTCAGGGATCACATCCCCCGCCTTCCGGATGATGACCACATCCCCCACCCGCACATCCTTCTGGGCGACGATGTCCGCATTGTGGAGACTAGCCCGACTGACGGTGGAGCCGGCCACCACCACGGGGGTCAAGATGGCTAGGGGCGTCAGGACGCCGGTGCGGCCCACTTGCACAATGATATCTTCCACAGTGGTCGTCGCTTCCTGGGCAGGGAACTTGTAAGCGATGGCCCAACGAGGATTCTTTGCCGTTGCCCCCAGCTTTTCCTGCCAGGCTAGGGAGTTGACCTTAAGGACCACCCCGTCGATGTCATAGGAAAGCTCCTCCCGGGCCTCCGCCCAATGCCGGCAGAAGGCGATGCCCTCTTCCATGGATGAGCAAAGCCGAATATTGGGATTGACCCGCAGGCCCAAGTCTTGAAATAGGGCCAGAACCTCCATGTGGGTTTGGGGCCTGGGCCCCTCCGCGTAGCCTAGGCCATAAAGGAAGATGTCGAGCCGCCGCTCGGCCGTTATCCTGGGGTCCAGCTGCCTTAAGGACCCGGCGGCGGCATTGCGGGGATTGGCAAAGGGGGCCTCCCCCGCCGCCAGCCGCTCATCGTTTAGACGCTCAAACTCCCGCCGGTCCATGTAAACCTCGCCCCGCACCTCGAGCACCCGGGGTCCGTTGCCCGGCAGCCGCAGGGGAATGCTGGGGATGGTCCGCAGGTTCAACGTGATGTCTTCCCCCTGCTCCCCGTCCCCCCGGGTCGCCCCCCGGACAAAGCGTCCCTCTTCATACAGGAGGGAAACGGCCAAACCGTCGATCTTCAGCTCCGCCACATACTCCGGCTCTGTGCCCAACAGCCGCCGAGTGCGTCCATCCCAGGCCCAAAGCTCCTCCTCGTCGAAGGCATTGGCCAAACTGAGCAGGGGCACCCGGTGAAAGACCACCTCAAAACCCGTTTGGGGCATCCCCGCTACCCGTTGGGTGGGCGAGTCCGGCGCAATCAGCTCCGGATGGGCCGCCTCGAGGGCTTCCAGCTCCCTCATCAGGACATCGTATTCCCCATCGCTGATTTCAGGATCCGCCAGGACGTAATAACGATAGTCGTGGTGGCGAATTACCCGGCGAAGCTCCTCCACCCGCTCCTTGACCGTCATGGTTCCTCCCCCCCTATCCCATCCGCACCATGGGAGCAATGGCCGGATCGAACTCTTTCAGGCCTCCATTTGAAAAGGCCACTGTGACCACGGTCTTGACCCCGCTTCCCCTGATGCCCACCACCAGTCCCTCGCCGAACTTTTGATGCTGCACCCGGTCCCCCGGGCGAAACTTGCCATCGGACTGGATAGTCTTCGGTTGACGATGGGCCTCTGCCAACAGCTCCCGGGGAATCTCATCGATGAACTGGGAGCGGCGGGCAGGCAGGGTCTGCCCATACAAGGTCCTAGTCATCGTATAAGTCAGATAAAGCCGCTCCTGGGCCCGGGTGATCCCCACATAGCACAGCCTTCTTTCCTCTTCCAGCTGATTTGGGTCATCCAAGGAGCGGGCATGGGGAAAGATGCCATCCTCCATCCCCACCAGGAAGACCACTGGAAACTCCAGCCCCTTGGCCGCATGGAGGGTCATCATCGTCACCGCTTCGGTGTTTTCATCATAAGCATCCACATCGGACATGAGGGCTAATCCTTCGAGGAAGGCAAACAGCCCCTCCCCCGGGTTGTCCCCTTCGAATTGCTTGGTCACCGACAGGAATTCCTCCAGGTTCTCCAGCCGGGCCCGGTCTTCCGGACTATCCCGGCCCTCCCATTGGGCCAAGATGCCTGATCGGACGAGGACCTCCCGGGTAAAAGAGGTCAAGCCCAAATCATCCCGAAGGGACATGAGCTCATCCATCAGCTCCCGAAAGGCGATGACCGCATTTTGGGACCGGCCCCTGATGGAAGGAATCTCTTCAACGCGCCTGATTGCTTCCCACAGGGTGCAGCCCGCATACTCGGCATGCTCCGCCAGTCGGCCTAGGGTGACATCGCCGATGCCCCGGGTCGGAGTGTTGATGATCCGGCTCAGGCTCAAAGCATCATCTTGGCTCGCCAAGAACCGCAGATAAGCCAGAATGTCCTTAACTTCCTTCCGCTCATAGAACCTAAGTCCCGCAACAATCCGGTAGGGAAGCCCTCGCCGGACGAATTCCTCCTCGAGGGTCCGGGAAAGGGCATGGGTGCGATAAAGGATGCCGCAGGAATTCAACGGACATCCCCCGGCCCAAAGCCTCTCCAGCTCCCCGGCTACAAAGGCCGCTTCCGCCCGTTCGTCTTGTCCTTGGAAGATGACGATGGGCTCTCCCTGGGGATT
>JAAZLZ010000035.1 GCA_012799075.1 Bacillota bacterium | reverse complement strand
CGCTTAAGCGTGGTCAATCAGCGGGAAGTCGGTCATGACACCAAGTCCTTTGCCAGTGGTCTCCGGGCCGCTTTGCGGGAGGATCCCGATGTTATTCTGGTTGGAGAGATGCGGGACCTTGAGACGATGTCAACGGCCATCAATGCCGCGGAGACCGGTCATTTGGTCTTGTCCACTGTCCATACCCGGGGGGCGACCTGGGCAGTAGAACGGTTGGTTAGCGTCTTCCCACCCCATCAGCAACAGCAGGTGAGGATGCAGTTGGCCTCGGTATTGCAGGGGGTCATCAGTCAGCTGCTCCTGCCCCGCCTCGATGGAAAGGGGATGGTGCCCGCGGTTGAGGTCTTGGTCCAAACCCCCGCGGTGGCAAACATAATCCGGGAAGGCAAGCCCCATCAACTCAAGGCTGCGATGGAGATAGGCGCCCGCCATGGGATGCAAACAATGGAGGCGGCCCTTGCGGAACTTGTTCGACGCGGCCTTGTTGACCCTAGAACCATCTTGGAGGGCTGAGGAGATGGAGCAGAGGTTTCGCTATAAAGCCTACAACCGCCGGGGAGAAGTGATCGCCGGGGTAATGCAGGCTCCAAGTCCTGAGAGCCTGGCCGCCCAGCTGCAAGCAGACGGCTATTACATCGCCGCGCTGGAGCCCGAACACAAAACGGCGCGGATCCGATGGCGACGGAAGGTGAGTCCTGCCGGGCTGTCGGCCTTTTGCCGGCAATTTGCGACCTTGATTGACTCGGGGATGTCACTAGTTTCGGGGTTGGGACTTTTGATGGACAATGCGCCCCATGAAGCCTTAAGATGGGCCCTTGGTGATGTAAGGCAGCAGGTGGCGGCAGGGGCCAGTCTTACCCGAAGCATGGCCAGGCACCCGCAAGTGTTTCCCCAGATGATGCTGGATATGGTGGAGGCAGGGGAGTTGTCGGGCACCTTGCCCCAAATCCTCGACAAGCTGGCCGACTACTACGATCGGGAGAGCCGGCTTCGTCAGGAGACGAAACACGCCCTCATGTACCCGGGGATTATTGTCGGCGTTGCCTTGGTGTTGGCGGTGGTTGTCGTCTTTGTGATCTTGCCCATGTTCGCTGGCATCTACAGTGAATTCGGGGTGGAGCTGCCGCTGCTTACCCGATGGGTTTTGGCGGGGAGCGAGTTTTTGAGTCGATGGTGGCACCTGGGTGCAGTCTGCCTTGTCCTCGGGTGGTTAGCCATTGGACGATGGGTCCAAACCCCGAAAGGCAAACAAGCCTATGATGGTCTGCTGCTTCGGCTTCCTGTGGTGGGTGAGACCATCAGGAAGATCCTCTTTGCCAGATTCAGTCGCACCCTCAGCCTGCTTGTGGGCAGCGGGTTGAGCATGATTCGCTCCCTTGGCATTCTGGAGCGGGTTGTCGGCAACAGGGTGATTGCCGACGGTGTGAGGCAAGCCCGACTGGGAGTTGAAAGGGGCCTTGGTCTTGGCCCATCCCTTGAGAATGCGGGGGTCTTTCCAGCCTTCCTGATTCAAATGGTTGCCGTTGGGGAAGAGACGGGAGCTTTAGAAAACACCCTTCCCCTGGTGGCGGATTTCTACGAACGGGAGGCGGAGTACACAATGAAGAATTTGATCTCGGTCCTTGAACCGGTGATCATTGTTTCCCTGGCGGGATTTGTCCTTATTATTGCCTTGTCCGTTGTCTTGCCCATGTTCCAGATGAGCTCTGTTATGCTGTAGAAAGGTGGATATCTATGGCCAGAAGTGCCTGGGGGGTAGATGTGAATAGGGAGGTCCTGCGGGCGGTGAGACTCCGGAGGGCCCGTCCCCACCCGCGATTGGAGAAGCTCTTGGAGATTCCTTTGCCTGGGGGAGCCATCCAAGACGGCCTGGTGAACGACCCCGATGCCTTGGCCAAAGCAGTGGGGCAGGCTCTGCCCAAGGGAGAACCGGTTGCCCTGTCCATCTGCAGCAGCCAGATGGATGCCCGGCGCTTGTCGCTGCCCCCCATGGGCAGGAATGAGCTGAGGGAGGCAATCAAATGGGAAATTCAAACCAGCCTGCGCCCTTCTTGGGAACATGGGGAAGAATTCCTATTCGACTTCCACCCTCTCTCTGGAGGGGAAGAAGGAGGTTCATACCTGGTCGTGTGTTTGCCCCGTGCGATCTTGTACAGCTATTTGACACCGCTCCACAGGATGGGCATCTACCCTGGGATCGTTGATGTGGTCCCTTTCCCCATCCTGTTTGCCGATGCCCACCGCCGTGAAGAAACGGGCTATCTTGTCATCGGCCCGGAATTGCCCCATATCTTGCTAAACCTCGATGGGTCCTGGGGACTGGTGCGGACAATCCCGTGGGGGACTTGGCACCTTAAGGGCGATGCACAGTCAGAAGAGGCCTTGGAGGAATTGGGCGGGTACCTCAGGCAGACCCTTGAGTATTTCCGTTCCCAGCAAAGGGCTGAGTCCTACACCGAATTGCTGCGGGAATTGGTTGTTGGAGGGATTGGGGGGACGAATCCCTTGTTGCTGGAGTTCTTAACAAGACAAACTGGTCTTGCCGTTGGTCCCAGCGATCCCTTTATTGACCTAGTCGTCGGTGGAAGAATAGATGGGACCTTGCTGCAGGCAGGACCGGCCTTCGCTTTGGCTGTCGGCCTTGCCCGGAGGGGGTTGGCGGAATTATGATTCGGATCAATCTTTTGCCGCCGGAGGAAAGGGAGAAGGCCAAGCCCCGGGTGAACTGGCTTTTCATTGGAGCCAACGCGGTGGCTTGGGCTACTTTAGTCCTTGCCATACTAGGAATCGTCCAAACCCGGAATTTGGCCATCTATCGCCAGCGGCTGGCGGAGTGCCGAAGACAAGCAGCCTCCCTGGAAAAACACCAGCAGGAGTTTATGGAGTGGCGCAGGCAAGAAGGGGATCTGCTAGATGAAATTAAGCAACTAGAATCTTTGGCAGTGGGGGATGACACTGCGGCCTTGATGAAGGCAATAGGGGGATGTGCACCCCGAGGGATGGGCTGGGACAAACTGGAATACCGGCGGCGGACCTTTTACATCGAGGGGGTTGCCTCGGACTTGCAGGGCGTGGCCCAGTTCTTAGGGGAGCTGCAGGGACTGCCTGGAATAAAGGAGCTCCATTTGGAGGAGCTGGGTGCATCCGATGGACCCGAGCCCATCAGGTTTGGCCTGGGGATTTCGCTGAAAGGGGACGATGGACCATGATGCCTCGTTTGGTTCCCCAGAAGGGACTTAAGGGGATGGGCATTCCCTGGGCTTTGCTGCTCATCATGGGCCTGGCCGTCCTTGCAATCCTTGTGCTTTGCTGGTACATGCCTACCTTGAGGGCGTTGGAGAATGTGCAGGCAGAGCTCCTCGCGGAAACCCAGCTGGTCGAAGGGATGGCCCAGAATGTGGCCAGACTGCCCCCAATCAAGGCCCGCCTCAAAGAGCTTCAAGGGGAGCTTGAGGGTCTAGTCCGGGTGATGCCCCGGGCCGGGGATTTGCCGGTGGTGATCAAGGAGCTGCAGCACATGGCCAATTTCTTTGGCCTGGCTGGATTTCAGGCTGAGCTTCGGCCGGTCCACTGGGAGGATAACCGGGGGGAAGCGGAGCTGCTCCTTTCTTTTCAAGGGGATTGGGGTGCGGGGCTAAGCTTCCTGTCCGCTTTGCCAGGAGCCTTGCCAACCCATGAAATTGGCCATCTTAAGGTCCTGGTTGATGAGACCAAGCTAAAGTGGCAGTTGGCTTTGGGACTTGCTGTTCTTCCCGACCCCTATGGAGGTCCTGCCTGGATTCCCCGGGATGGGAGCAAGATGGTCATTACCCAACATAGTCCCTTCGCCGCTGCCAAAGGCCCCAGTCCCCAGGCAATTCAGCTGCGGGGAATCGCCTCATCCCCCGATGGCTGCTGGGCAGTTGTGGCCATCGGCGGGGAAAGCCGACCGGTGCGGGTGGGTGATGTGGTCGGCGGTCTTTCGGTGACAAAGATAACGGGTGAAGGAGTGGTCCTAAACCTGGGGGGCACAGAAGTTATCCTGCGTATGGAGGGGTTGTGATGAAAACAAGAGCATTGGCCCTTGTCCTGTGTTTATGTCTCCTAATGCCCGGTTGGGCAGCGGCCGCGGGCGTGGAGATGGATTTCAAAGGGGCGGATGTCCGGGATGTATTCCGGATCTTGGGGGAGATGGGGGGCTACAACGTCCTGGCCGATGAGTCGGTGCGGGGGGATGTTACCTTTCATTTGCAGGGTCTCACGGTCCTGGAGGCCATCGACCTGTTGGCCAGAATGAAAGGTTATAGCTATGAACTGGTGGGCAATACCCTGGTGGTGGCCCCGAGGGAGAGGCTGAAGGCAGGGTTTGTCCAGGAAGAAGTTGCCATCTTGTCGGTGCGGCATGGGGTGGCCGGGGAGGTTGCGCGCATCCTGCAGGTTGTCTTGGGTCGGCGCGACATGGAGGTGGATCCGGCTCGCAACCTGATCATCATGCGGGGAAACAAGGCCGATGTGGCCCGGGCGAAGGAATTCCTGGCAGAGTATGACCAGCCGCCCCCAGTGAAGCAGGACTTCGTTGATCGGGACCTGGTGGAGGTCCTAGGAATCCTGGCTGGGCTTGCAGGCTATGATTTACTCGTCGAAGAAGGGGTCGGCGGCAGGGTAACGGCTTATCTGCAGAACCTGCCGGCCAAGGAGGCCCTTGGCCAAGTTGCCCAGCTGGCAAAGGTTGAACTTGAGTTTGAGGATTCCCAGGTGATTGTCCGCACCCCTTGGTCTTCCCCTGGGCAGAATCTGGGGGAAAAAACCAAGGTGATTCCCCTGGAGTATCTTGATCCCGAGCGAGGGCTGGAAATTGCCAGGCTGGTCCTGCCTAAGGAAAAGATCCTGGTGGATAGGCGAAGCTCTCTGCTTAGCGTCAGGGGCCAACCAGGGGAAGTCGAGGCCGTCGAAGAGCTTATCCGCCAACATGATCTGCCGCGGCTGAACCTTTCGGGACTTGTGGTTCGGGATGGGGAAACCCTAGCCTTGCTCTTGGTGGATGAAGAAGCATACCTGGTTCGAAGGGGAATGGAGCTTCCCGGGATGGTGGTTAGGGATGTAACATCCGATGGGGTTCAGTTGGAACTGGCGGGTCGGGTGATCAGTCTGGGGTTTGGAGGTATCGGCCGATGAGACGATTTGTCCTCCTGGGACTGATGCTGGTCTTGCTGGCTGCCCCCTGGGGGAAAGCCGGTCCCATCAGCGTTGATTTCCGCGGCGCCAATCTCGAGGATGCCTTCCAGACCGTCGGCCGCCTCGGGGGCCTAAGCGTTATGGTCGAGGATGGAGTTGGGGGCAAGATCACCTTGGAGCTTGGTGAGATGGAGGCCTTAGACATCATCGAACTTATGGCTATGCAAAGCGGTCTGGAGATCCAGGTGATGGAAGATGTTGTGTTTGTTGGATCAACATCCTGGCTGGCCGCCATGGAGCCGGAAAGCCAGCAGATTTTCAATCTCCAGCACGTATCCGCCGGATGGATGAGGGAGGCTTTGTCCTTGGTGGTGGAGCGAGAAAGGATCTTGACTTCGCCCACAGGGGAGTTTCTGTTGGTCAAGGGCAGGGCGGGGGAGCTGGCTCGGGTTCGACAGCTGGTGGAACACTTGGATCAGCCCTCCCCCTCGGAAGAGGGCCAAGAGATAACGGCGGTTTATCGCTTAGACTATGTGGGTGTGGACAAAGCCGGGGAACTGGCCGCCCTGATCGCTCCCAACAGCCGGGTGCAGGTGGATGCCGCCTCCCGGTCCTTGGTGATGGTGGGGCGGTCGGGAGAGCAGGAGAGGTTCCGAGCTTTCTTGGAAGATTTTGATCGACCTTTGGCCCAGGTGCTAGTCGAAGTTAGAGTCCAGGAGATGTCCGTCAACGCTTTGCAGGAGCTGGGGGTTGATTGGGGTGAACTGCCCCCCTTGATGGGCAAGACGGGTGCCCATTGGCTCACCTTGGATTGGGATCCCACCAAGCTTAAGGGGGTCCTCAAAGCATTAAGCGACGAAGGAAGGGCCAAGCTCCTGGCCAATCCCCAAATCGCGGCCCTGGAGGGTCGCAAAGCCCGCATTTTCATCGGGGATCGGATCCCCGTCATTTTGCGGGGAGGAGGGGAGGACTCCCCGGAGCGGATCGAGTACATCGAGGCGGGGATCATCTTGGAGTTCGTGCCCACCGTCGCCGCCGATGGCTACATTACCCTTGACGTGAGGCCCCAGGTGAGCTCCATCACCAACTTGATTGACAACAAGTACCCCCAAGTACGGACCCGGGAGGCCCAGACTACGTTGCGGGTGCGAAACGGCCAGGCAATTGTGATGGCCGGCCTGATTCGGGAGGAGGAAAAGCACAGCTTGGTGGGAATCCCCATCCTGGCCAAATTGCCCATCTTGGGCGTGTTGTTTGGCCAAACCCGCACGGAAACCATCCAGACGGAGATGGTGATCTTCTTAATTCCCCACATCGTCAAGGAGGGGGAAGGGATTGATGGCGTTTCTGCTCGGCCTTATCATCGGCAGCTTCTTTAATGTGGTGATCTATCGTCTACCGCGAAGGTTGTCCCTGGCTAATCCTCCATCCACTTGTCCCCAATGTAGAACACGCCTTCGTCCGGTGGAGCTGATTCCTGTACTTAGCTATCTTATCCTCCAAGGAAGGTGCAGTCATTGCCGCTCGCCCATTCCCTGGCGATATCCCCTGGTCGAATTGTTGACGGGGATGGCCTTCTTTCTCCTATGGAAAGGACGTCCGGGAGCGTTTATCCATGAAGCCTTGTTCGTGAGCCTCTTGATTATGCTAGCCTTCATCGATCTAGAGCACATGGTCATGCCTAACAGCCTCACCTTGGGGGGGATGGCGGGGGGCATCCTATTGACCTTTTTCGGCTGGGGCGTGGGACCGGCCAGCTCCCTGGCCGGTGCGGGACTTGGTCTTGGGCTGATAGCAGTGATCATTTGGGCGAGTAGAGGTGGGATGGGCTTGGGGGATGCCAAGCTCTTGGGGCTGATCGGGGCCTTCCTTGGGCCCTGGGGAGCGGTGGGAGCCCTTTTCTGGGGAAGTCTGGCCGGTGGGCTGGCGGGGGTGATCCTGTTGGCCGGGGGCAGGATGAAACGGCAGGACCCCTTGCCCTTTGGTCCTTTTCTAGCCTTGGGAGCTGTGGTCATGTTGGCCGCGGGCCCTGATTTGGTCCGTTGGTTCTTGGGCTAGAAGGGAAAAGGCCCATTAAAGGCGAAGAGCGTAAGTATCGGTGGTGTTTCCTTCCCTAGGAGGGTTGTTGCATCCCGGTTCGATGCATATTACCTGGAATGAAGACGGGGGGTGGGGAAGTGCCTGGTGAGACTTTGCCTGGAAGGGCACCCAGGCCGATGTGGAAACGACTCACGGTCTTTTTTTTGCCGTTAGGATTAACCTCGTTTATGATCAACTTAACGCATTTTTTCTTTAATGCTGGACTTGCTCGGCTGCCCAGACCGGAACTGGCCTTGGCGGCCTTTGCCATGGCCAAGAGCGTGGTCCATATCCTGGAGGCGCCTGTATTTAACTTCCATCAGACAGTCGTCGCCTTGGTTAAGGACAAGAGGACCTATCGCCAGGCAATGGCCTTTAAAGCGGTTATCATGCTGGGCGATATGGCCCTGTTGGCCTTGGTCCTATTCACTCCTGCCCTGTCCCATGTCTTACAGCGGTGGGTGGGCTTAGAAGAACCAATGCTTAGTAGCACTATCATGGCAGCTAGAGTGCTGCTGCTGTTGCCCTTGGCGACAGGCATGCGAAACATTTATCAGGGGATTGCCATCTTGGCTAGACGGACCCCGTTGATTTTCGTCTGCACCGCGGTCCGGCTCTTATTTGTGCTGCTGGTTGTCTTTTTCGGGATCAGCCATCTGACCGTTCTTCCGGGAGCAGTAGTGGGATCCCTGATGTTCCTTGGGGCCATGTTCACGGAAGTGATGACCCTCTACTTTGGCTTGCGCTCGACCCTGGCTGCCCCTTCCCTCTACTTGGGCTGGCAAGAGGAAATCGAAGACTATGTGCTGACCCCAAGGATTATCGTCCGCTTTGCCGCCCCTTTGGTTGTAGCGTCCTTGATCAAGTATGTCTCCGAGCCCATCATCAACGTGGGGCTTGCCCAGGCTGACCAGCCGGAACTGGCCCTGGCCGCCCACGCGGTGGCCTGGAGTGTGGCTTGGACGATTTTCAGCGCCAGCTCCATGCTCCACCAGTGCTCGTTGGTTTTCCACGGGGAAGGGGAGGAAGAAGTCCTGGTCAAGTTCTATCTGGCCGTTGCCCTGATCCTGACGGGCATCTTGGCCGGCGTTGCCTTTACACCCCTTGGCGACTGGGTGTTGCTTCGGGCCATGGGGGTCTCCCAAGAAGTGGCCGCGGCGGCCAGGAGCGCCCTGCAATGGATGGTTTTCTTGCCCCCGTTGAGTGTGTGGCGGGAATACCACTGGGGCACCTTGATGGCCCAGCGCAATAGCCGGGTAATCGGTTGGGGGAAAGGGGTCAACCTGGTGTTTTTGACCTTGATGGTGCTCGTCGGGGTGAAGATCCGGTCGGATAATATTGCGGTCCTTGGTGCATGGGCCTTCCTTGCCGGGGATCTAGCCGAGGCTCTGTTTGTCCACGGCCACTCGCGTCGCAGCCAGCATTCCGTTGAGAGCTCTGTTGGCGTCTAAAACACATAGAGGGACAGCCTCCGGGGCAAGAATAGGATGGATGAGTCCATTGAAAGGGGTTGTCCCGATGCTGTCCGTTGAGGTGTCCCTTTATCCTATTGAATGTCAATCGGCTGATGATGTCATCAACAATTCCCTTCAGGTGCTGGGCAATCACCGGGTTACTTACGATGTAGGGCCGGTGAGCACCTACATCACCGGGGATGACCGCATCGTGTGGCAGGGCCTGCAAGATTTGTTCGAACAGGCCCGGCGCCTTGGGGGAGAGGTGTCTATGGTCATGACCGTGACCAATGCCCAGGTTTGAATGCCCTCCTCTTCGGGGGCGGTCCTTTGAGGGCCGCCCCCAGTTTGATCTCCGTTAGCAGGAAGCTTCAGGTTCAATCGGTAGAATGACAACGGGGATCAATTGTGATGGGGGAGGGAAAAAGTGTCGATGGACAGGAAAGCATGGCGTATTCTATGGGATAACCTGGAGTCGTTGCTCATGGGGGGAGTACTCCTGGTCCTACTCTCCCTGTTGGTGGTGGATATCGGCCGAAGGGTCGTCACGGGCAGCCCTCTGCTATGGGTGGAAGAAATGGTGCCGATCTTGTTTGTCTGGGTAGTCTTTGTCGGGGCCGCCGGGGCCATCAAGGGCAGGTTCGGTCCGGAGCTGGGTCGTTCCCGTCAGCTGTTGCTCCTTTTTGATGGCTCCGGTCTTGATCTATGGTGGAGTGTTGTTTATGCGCCGCTCCCAGGGGTATCTGCATGGCAGTGCTGCAATTGGGTGCATCTTGCTGTTCATCCGGTTGTTGGAGGCCGTCGGCCAAAGGCTCCGGGGGATTTGGTCAGGGGGCAAAAAGACAGGGGGCGACTCCCTAGGCTCAGGCAGTCGCCCCGACGGGTTAGATGCTCCTTTGGACAAACTCCTTGAAGAGCCTCGCGATTCGGCGCGTTAGTGCTCCCGGCTTGCCCTCGTTGATTAGTTGATCGTTGATCTTGGTGATGGGCATCACTTCATTTCCTGTACCTGTCAAGAAGACTTCATCGGCGGCGAGGAGCGTTTCTTCATCAAAGAAGGCCTCCTCATAGGGGATGTTGTTTTCGACTAAAAGCCCAAGGACGAAGTTCCTGGTGATTCCGGAGAGAATCCAGTTTCCCCTGGGGGCGGTAAGACATCGTCCATCCTTGACGATGAAAAGGTTGTTTCGGGAGCATTCGGTAACCCCTACGCCCTTTCGAACCAGGATGGCTTCTTGGACTCCCATCCGCTTAGCCTTGGTGATGGCAAGGACATTGGCCAGGAGGTTGACCGTCTTGATGTCACACCGCAGCCAGCGCTCATCGGGCAGGGTGATCGCGGCAAAGCCTTTCTCCCACACTTCTTTAGTGGCGGGAGTAAAGGGTCTGACGGTGACGACCAGGGTTGAACGGCTTTCTTCGGGAATGGAATGGTCCCTGGGCACTGTTCCCCGGGAGACTTGCAGGTAGACGAATGCGCTGGCAAAGGCGCTTCTTTCGAGGGCCTCGACAGCAATGGCAGTCACATCATCGATGTCCATCCCCGGCGGGAGATCCAGTTCGATTTCCTTTAGACTGCGGTCAAGGCGGGCCATGTGCTCTTTGATCCCGAAGAGCTTCCCATCATAAGACCTAATTACCTCGTATACCCCGTCGCCGAATTGATAGCCTCGATCTTCAATCGATACCTTCGCCTGGGACATATCACTGACAAACTTCCCGTCAACGTACGCGACAACCGGCATTGGCAATTCTCCTTTCTGAGGGGTGGTGTACATAGAGCCGGGGTACTCGCTTGGCAATGCTGCAGACGATCTCATAATTGATGGTGCCACTCGCCTGGGCTAATTCTTCGGCGGTGATCCGCTGATGGCCTTGTTGTCCGATAAGTTTTACCTCATCGCCCGGTTGGACTTGGAGGTGGTCAGGCACCCTAACCATCATTTGATCCATGCAGATTCGTCCTACCCCTTGACAACGGCTCCCTCCAATGAGCACCGGGGGATTCATCAGGCGACGGGTATAACCATCACCGTAGCCCGCGCTGACGATGGCGATTCGCTCACGCCGTTGCAGCTTATAGGTGGCTCCGTAGCCAATGCTATGGCCGGGTGGAAGCTCCCTGACGCAGGTCACCCGGCTCGTCAGGGAAAGGGCGGGAACCAACCCATGGTCATCAGGGCTTGTATTTGTCGGTGACAGTCCGTAAATGGCCACCCCTGCCCGGACCATGTCGAAATCACCTTGGGGCAAGAAAAGAATTCCCGCGCTGTTGGCCATGTGGGCTAAGGGCGGTCTAATGTTCAGTCTGTCTAGCTTGTGAAGGCAATCTTGGAACCGGGCGCATTGCTCCTTGGCAAAGGTTAGGTCCGAATCGGCGGTGGCAAAATGGCTGAAGATTCCTTCGATGACTAACCTGTCGTGCAAGCGGGCTAGGGACAACATCTTTACTGCTTCCTCGGGGCTTGCACCAAGGCGCCCCATTCCCGTTTCGACCTTAAGATGGATCCGGGCTCGTTTCTTGATGGAACGGGCCGCATCCCCTAGTTGACTTAGGGTTTTCTCATCGGTCACCGTTAGGCGCAGTCCCGCCTTGAGGGCGGCTTGCCATTGGCTGGGAAGGGCCAAGCCCAAAACGAGGATGGGCTGCTTAAGACCCGCCCGATGGAGCGTAAGACCCTCTTCCACCCGGGCAACGCCAAGCCAGTCGGCACCCCCTTCGAGGGCTGCCTTAGCCGCGAAAGCAGCACCATGACCGTATCCGTCGGCCTTGACAACGGCCATGAACAACGTCTTAGCATCAATTTGCCCTTTGAGCAGCTGAACGTTTTCCGTGATGGCAGCCAAGTTGACTTCTGCCCAAATGGGCTGCTGCACAGCATCCATCGGTTCACCTCCTTAGGCAAATCCCAGCAGGCGGGGCAGGAACATGGGCAAGAACTCCACGTACGTAATCAACAGCAAGGCCAATATTTCCATGAGGATAAAGGGGAGGGTTTTTTGGGCCACTTCTTCCAAGGATAGGCCCGTGAGGCCGCAGACGATAAACAGGCATTCGCCTAAGGGCGGGGTGACCAGGCCGATGTTGAGGTTTACGATCATGATAATGCCGAAGTGTAAAGGGTCTACACCAAGGCCAATTGCGATTGGCGCAAGGATGGGACCGAGGATCAGCACATTGGCGGAAATCTCCATGAACATGCCTGCAATGAGAAGGAGGATGTTCATCAAGAGAAGCACAACGTATTTGTTGCTGCTGAAAGACAGGATGATATTCGCGGCAAGTTCAGGGACCCTTTGATCGGCCAGCACATAACTGAAGATCGATGCACATCCGATGATGAGGTAAATAACGGAGGAGCTAACGACGGTCCGATAGATGATGTCGGGAAAGTCCCTAAGCCTTAGGGTGCGAAAGATGACAAAGCCGACGAAGGCGGCATAGGCGACGGCGACGGCGGCGGCTTCGGTTGGTGTGAAGACGCCGCTTAGGATCCCTCCCAAGATGATAGCTGGCATGATCAAAGCCAGGATGCCTTCCCGGAGGACCGCCCGAAACTCGGCGAAGGTGGCCTTGGGTCTTGGGGGACCATAATCCTCTCTCTTGCAGATGAACCAGCTCATGATCATGAGGGCGATCCCAATTAGGATCCCGGGGACCACTCCAGCCGCAAACAGTGCGGCAATGGAGACCCGCATGGTGTATCCGTAAACCACCATGATGATGCTTGGGGGAATGATGGGGCCGATGATGGAGGAGGCAGCGGTGACCGCGGCACTAAAGCCGGTGTCATAGTTCTCCTGCACCATCGCCGGAATCAGGACCGATCCTAAGGCAGCGGCATCGGCTACCGCCGCTCCGGTAATGCCGGCGAAGAAGATGCTGGCCAAGATGTTGACCTGGGCTAGGCCGCCCCGGACATGTCCCACCAAGACATTGGCAAAGCGGATTAGATGGACGGTAATCCCCGTCTTGTTCATGATTTCCCCGGCCATGATGAAAAAGGGGATGGCAAGGAGGGGAAAGAAGTTCATGCCGGAGAAGATCCGTCTGGCCACCAGGGTCAAGAGCCTCGGATCCCCGATCCGGAGGAGGGCAAACAAGCCTGTCAGGCCTAAGGTGAGTCCTATCGGTGTGCCTCCGAAAAGCAAAAGGGAAAACACAATGACAATGAAGCCAATCATGGTGGGCTTCCTCCCTCCCGTCTAATCTTCGCGGAACAGCTGTAGGAATTCTGGCTCTCCAGAGACAGGTTTACCCTGGGTGCCTTCGATGAAAATGATCAGGACAATTTGCAGGAACATCACACAACCTGCGACGGGCAAGGCGAACATGGGCCAGAACATACTGATTTGCAGACCCGGTGAAATTTGGTGGGCGCCGACCAAAAGGGAGATCCTGATTCCTTCCCGGATGACGATCCCAAGGAAGAAAAGGGTGAGAAGCCTTGTGACAAGCACGATGATCCAGCGAAGCCTCGGGGGTAATCGGTCGATGACGAAGCTGACTCCAATATGGGAGTTGCGGCGAAAACCCAAGCTGATGCCGAGAAGTCCCATCCAAATCATGATGAAACGGGCCAGCTCCTCCGTCCACCGGAGGGGATTGCCGAGTACGTATCGGTAAAAGACGGCAATCAAGACGACTAGCAGCATCAGCAAGCACTGGATGAAGCACACGGTGAAGACAGCGGCCTCCAGAAGATCGCTCATTCGATTAGCCCAGGTTTGCAGTTGCGGTTTTCCCTGAGTGATCTGCATGTTCGCACCCCTTTAGAAGATGAGTCGGCGGGGACGATGTCCCCGCCATAGGCATTACTCGGCTATGGCCTCAAGTTCCGCTGAGGCTTCTTCAACGGCCCGCAAGGCTTTGTCGACCCATTCAGGGCCAATGAGTTTTTGCAGCCATTCGATGACTTTCGGTTGGGCGATGTCCCTGAAGGCATCCCGTTCCTCGGGGGAGGGGGTGTAGACCCGTATTCCTTCGCTGATCAACAGGTCTGCTCCCGTGGCGTTGGCAATGGAAGTCACTCCCCTGCCCACGGCATTGGCCACCTCTGCTGCCTCAATGATGATCCGCTGGTAATCCTTAGGAAGGCTGGTGAACCATTCGTTGTTGATTACCCAAACGTCGGTGTTGTAGATATGTTCAAGGCGGGTCACATATTTTTGCACCTCATAGAGCTTGCCCAGGACGATAATGGGCAGGGCGTTGTATTGGCCATCGGCAACGCCTGTCTGGAGCGATGTGTAAACCTCCGCCCAGGCAATGGGGACCGCACCGGCCCCGACGGCTTTGGTGAACTCAATGTGGGCCGGATGCTCTTCCGTCCTCATTTTCAGGCCCCTCATGTCCTGAGGGGTGCGGATTTCCCGGACGCTGTTGGTGACCGCGGTGAAACCCCCGTCTTCCATGATGCCCAGGACTCGCAGCCCTGTCTTTTTTAGGATGGTATCGGCCAATTCTTTGCCGAACCATCCATCGAGCACCTTCCAGGCGACGATGTTGTTGGGGAACAAGAAGGGCAGGGCGGTCAGATTGTATTCGGGGACAAAGGTGGCCATGGGGCCAGAACAGACGATGGTAGACTGGATGATGCCCAATTGGCAGTTCTCCAGCTGTTCAACTTCTTTCCCGAGAATCCCCGACGGATAAAGTTCGACCGTTATGCCTCCGTCGGTTTTTGCTTCGACGATGCTCTTGAACACAAAGGATGCAGGATGTTCGTTGGCCAGAAACAGGTCAGGGGGATCTTGATAGCCAAGTTTCATCACGTACGGGGACCCGCAGGCGGGCACCACAGCAACAAGGAGGACAAGAAGCATTACGATTAGCTTTCGCATCATTCTTTCAACCTCCTAGTTTAATAATGATTTGAATCAACTTGGTAAAATAGGGATTATAAACGTACTTCGTTGCAATTGGAGAAATTCCTTTTCTTGCCCGGGAACCGATTGCTTAGTCTCTCGGGGAAGGAATTAACGGTCTTTTCTTGTAAGAGATAACCCAAATCCTAGGCTCTGTGGGTTACAATAGATTCGGATCTTGGAAAGGAAGGGGTGCCCTGTTGGCAATCAAAGCAGCGGTGATAGGTTATGGGAACATCGGCCGGTTTGCCGTGGAGGCCGTGGCCGCGGCAAAGGACATGGAATTGGCGGGCATCGTCCGCCGAAGGGCGAGCGGCCCTCTAGGGGACATACCGGTGGCAACTAGCATCAAGGAGCTTGGGGATGTGGATGTAGCCCTCCTGTGCGTCCCCAGCCGGGTAGTTCCAATGCAGGTGAAAGAGCTCCTGGCCCTGGGCATCAATACGGTGGACAGCTATGACATCCACGGGGAAATAACGAGTCTGCGGGCAGAGTTGGGACCGATTGCCCGACACCACGATTCGGTCGCCGTCATTTCCGCCGGGTGGGATCCCGGTGCGGACTCACTCATCAGAAACCTCCTCCAGTTCATGGCTCCTGGGGGTATTACCTACACCAACTTTGGCCCGGGCATGAGTATGGGGCATACGGTGGCGGTGAAAGCCATCTCCGGTGTAAAAGACGCAGTGTCCCTCACCATTCCGTTAGGTACGGGAGTTCACCGGCGGATGGTCTATGTAGAGTTGGAAGAAGGCGCAGACTTCAGCCAAGTGAAGCAGGCCATCCAAAAAGATCCCTATTTTGTTCACGATGAGACCCACGTCTTTGCCGTGGGAGATGTCAATAATCTGATTGATATGGGTCATGGGGTGGTGATCGAAAGGAAAGGGGTCGCTGGCAAGACCCATAATCAGCTCTTTCGATGGGAGATGCGCATTACCAACCCGGCCCTGACGGCCCAGATCATGGTGGCGGCTGCCCGGGCGGCCATGCGGCAAGAATCCGGTTGCTATACCTTAATTGAATTGCCCCTCGTCGACTTCCTCCCGGGGGAGCGGGAGGATTGGATTTCTTCGCTAGTCTAATTGATCCTTCCCTGGGTACATGAAGGTCTTGCCTTTTGGACAAATTACTGGCGAGACCAAACCAGGGAAGGGGATTAAGGGTTATGAGCGACTCGCGGCGATTTGTGCCCTATGTGATTGGAGCCTTGGTAATCTTCGGCCTGCTCATTGCCGGGTTGTTTACCGGCAGCCGGCGTCTGGCAGAGCCACCGCCGGAAAAGCCAAGTCCGCGGCCGGAAGTGGAGACGGTGCTGGAAGTACGGCCAAAGAAGCTCTTCGAATTCCCTGGCAACTGGGACCAGGTTCCCAAATTCACTACCACCCTGTTTTATCCTGGCCAGACCTCCTGGGAGTGGTTGATCGGGGAGAAACATGCTGGCTCCAAAGAGACCCAAGCAGGGGAGGCTTGTCAAAGCTGCCATGCTAGAACCGAAGATGAGTTGGGTAGGTCCCTGGCCACCCGAGGAGATTTGGAGCCCGATCCCATCGTGGGCAAACGGGCAGCGGTGAACCTCGATGTGCAGGCCGCCTATGATGATGAGTTCTTGTACATGCGACTGGCGTGGGATGCCCAGGATCCGGGGGCCTATCATACCTTGTGGCGGTTTGATGGTGAAGACTGGCAAAACTTCGGTGGACCTAAGCCTATTAGCGAAGGGGGATCGCCAAGCTACGAGGAGAGCGTCTCTGTTCTCCTTGATGAATTTGACAATGTGCGAGTGGCTCCTGACTCCAAAGCCGGTTTTGTCACCGGGGGCTGTTTCATTACTTGTCACAATGATATGCGGGGAATGGCCCAAGGATCCGATGGGGTGGGCAAGTACTTGCCCATGACGCGAAACGACGATAAGCTTAAGTCCGATGATGAAATCCGACAGCTCCTCCAGGACGGCCAGTTCCTGGACCTTTGGCATTGGCGGGCTGCCCTGTCCAATCCCGTTGGCTACGGGGATGATGGCTACGTCCTAGATGACCGCAATGCCGATACGGGCCGGGTAAGCTTCTCCTTAAGCAAGGAAGTCCCTGCCTGGATGTTCGACGAGAAGACCCTAGGCTTTAAGACGGCCCGTCTTGACGAGATGCAGCGGAACCTAGAGCTTTTCCACCTGATTGAAGGCAAAACCGCAACCACCTTCGATTCCAAAGCTGATTTCCAGGAAGGCGATATTCTGCCCACCGCCCTAGTCCGGGAGCCTGAAGGAAGTGCCGGAGACATTTTGGCTAATGGCTCCTACCGGGACGGCAAATGGACGGTTGTCCTCAGGCGCAAGCTAGACACGGGCAATCCTGATGATAAGAAGTTCATGGAAGGGGAACGGTACAATCTTGCCTTTGCTGTCCACGACGACTTCGTCGGCGGTCGCCGCCACCATGTTTCCTGGGTTTATATCATGGGGCTTAACCGGGAGGATGTCCAGATCAATGCTGTGCCTTTGATGGCTGCTCAAGAAACACAGCCAAAAGAGACTTAAGCTGCGCAGTCCTTCTCGAGGGGAAGGGGTTTAGCATCTGCCCGGTGAAGCGAGATAAACCATGTTGCACCCAGCCTTTGGGCTGGGTGCGGATTGAAAGGAAGAAAGAAAGAAAGAAACATCATGAAGGAAAAGTTGTTGGGAGGACGAATAATACATAGGCCAACTGAATAACAAATGGGTGTCGTTCCGATACGAAGAATAGGAAATCAGGTGCAAATCCTGAGCAGTCCCGCTACTGTGAAGGCGAGCTTCCCTGCACAT
>JAAZLZ010000388.1 GCA_012799075.1 Bacillota bacterium | reverse complement strand
CTGGATCAATTGGTGACGGTTTTGCCCCAGACTGCCCAGCAGCCCCTGGTCCTCACGCTGGATCCAGCCCAACTCCCCATGATGGTTGTCAGCATCTCCGGTCCCCAGGACCTGATGGAGCTCACCAGCCAGGTCAAGGAGACTGTCGTCCCCCGTCTTGAGCGGGTGCCCGGAGTGGCCCAGGTATCCATCCTCGGGGGGCGGGATAAAGAGATCCATATCAACTATGATAATGAGAAATTAAGGGCCCGAAACATTAGCCCCACCCTTTTGGAGCAGTTCCTCACCTATCAGAACATGGTGGTCCCAGGCGGCGTCATGTCCGATGACAATACCCGCTACTACATCAAGACAGGAATGCATTTCCAAAGCGCCGAGGAGCTTCGGGAGATGATCATAGGTCAAGACCTCGAGCCCCCGGAGAACAATGTCTTCGGTCTGGGAGCTTTGGTGCCCCAATTCATTCGTTTGGGGGATGTGGCTGACGTAGTGGAGACAGCCGCCCGAGAAGGCGGCATCAATCGAACGGACGGGCAGCCCGCGTTAGTAGTCCGTCTGTTCAAACAGGCCGGGGAAAACACGGTGGCGGTGGCCGACAGGGTGAAAGAAGCCTTAGCGGAGCTTGAGTCGGGAAGCGGCGGGGACTTGGACTACTTCGTCCTCAACGATCAGTCCCAGTTCATCCGGCAGTCCGTTGTCAATCTGGAGCACAACGGTCTGTTGGGCGCAGCGCTGGCCATCCTGGTGTTGTTTCTATTCCTGCGGAATATTCAGACAATCACCATCATTGCTTTTGCCATCCCGTTGTCGGTGGTCCTCACCTTCGTCTTCATGTATTTCGGGGGATTGACCTTGAATTTGATGACCCTAGGCGGACTGGCCCTGGGGGTGGGCATGCTGGTTGACAACTCCATCGTCGTTTTAGAAAGCATCTTCCGCCTCTATCGGGAAGGGAAGGACCCCAAGACTGCATCCCTCGATGGCAGCAGCCAGGTGGCATCTGCCATCACTGCGTCCACCTTGACTACCCTCGCAGTCTTCGTGCCCCTGGCCTACGTCGGCGGATTGGCCGGGGAGCTGTTTAAGGAGCTGGGTCTGACCGTCTCTTTTGCTTTGCTGGCCTCGCTGTTGGTGGCCCTCACAGTGGTGCCCGTGCTGACCACCCGCCTCCTCAGCCGCCGGGAGAATGTGGCCCATCAGGCCACCCGGTCTTCATTCATGGATAAGCTGGAGGGAGGGTACACCAGCCTGCTGCAAAAATTCCTGCAGCACCGGCGCAAAGCCCTGATCATAACCACCTGCCTTGTCTTGATAAGCTTTAGTCTCGTTCCCCGTTTGGGAATGGAGCTCCTTCCCCCCATGGACCAGAGCGTTTTGTCCATGGAGGTGCGGCTTCCCGCGGGCACATCGGCGGAGGCAACCGATCAGGTTGTTCAAGAGATCGAAAAGATCTTATGGGCGATGCCGGAAGTTAAGCATATCAATGCCCAGATCGGCAACCCCGCCACCCGGGATTTCTTGGCCCTGCTGCAGGCTTCGGATACGAATATGGCCCAGCTGCTGATCAATCTGACGGAGCCGAATCAAAGGGAGCGGACCGCCGCCCAGTTGGCCCAAAAGATCCGGGAGGATACAAGCCATGTGGCTGCCCGGATCACCGTCAATGAGGACCTGACCATCGGTGCTTTCACCGGATTTGTCGGCGGCGGCATTGCCCTGCAAATCCGGGGCAATGACTTAGATACCCTCGAAGACCTGTCTAACCAGCTGGTGGCCAGCCTTGAGGCGAGCGATACTTTCCTTCAGGTGCGCAGCTCCCTCCACGAAAAACAGCCTGAGCTTTTCCTGCAGACCAATCCGGCCCGGGCCCTGCAAAGCCAGCTGACCAGCGGGCAAATCGGCCTGGCGGTACGGAATGTCCTCGGGGGCGTCCAGGTGGGCAGCATCAGCGACAAGGGCCGCAGCATCCCCATCATTCTCCAGCCCAAGGAAGCCCTTGATATGGATTTAGACGGGCTCTTGCGTTTTCGCATCAGCTCCCCGACAAGCATCCAAGGACAGCCCTTTATTCAACTGGGACGCCTGGTTAAGGCCCAAAAGACCACTTCCCCCGCCAGCATCCGCCGTTTGAACCGTTTGCGGGTCGTGGAGGTTACGGCCCAGCTGAGGGACAACGATGTTATGGCGGCAACCAAGGAGCTAGATGGCATCCTGGCCGATCTGCCCCTCCCCGCCAATTATGAAATCATCAGGGGAGGCGTCGAAGAATTGATGGAGGAGTCCAGACGGGATCTGCTTTTCGTCTTGTGGTTGGCTTTGGCCCTGGTCTACCTGGTCATGGCTTCCCAATTTGAGTCCCTGGTCCATCCCCTTTTGATCATGGTTTCGGTTCCCCTGGCAGCCATCGGTTCTTTGTGGGCCCTTTGGTTGACCGGGACCAGCCTCGGCATGACGTCCATGATGGGGCTCATCATGCTGGCCGGCATCGTCGTCAACAACGCCATCGTCCTGGTGGATTACATCAACCTGCTGCGAAGGGAGGGGGTCCCCCCCGAAGAGGCGGTTGTCAAGGCGGG
>JAAZLZ010000387.1 GCA_012799075.1 Bacillota bacterium | reverse complement strand
GGTCAAGCCGTTTTACATTCCACTACTCATTGCTCTACTCATTATCACCTATTTTCCCCAGGTGACCTTGTTCTTGCCTCGAATCCTACTTAATTACTGACGGAGGGATGAATCTTGAAGATCACTGATGTACGGGCCATCTACCTTAGACCCAAGGAAATCAAGACGCGGACGGACAGCTCCCAGGATGCATTAATCATCGAAGTTGAGACCGATGCAGGCATAATCGGCTATGGAGAAGTTGATTCATGTCCCGTGGTGACCAAAGCAATCATCGAAGCTCCCGTCTCCCACACCCTCAGCCAGGGCCTCAAGGGCTTGGTTGTAGGTGAGGACCCCTTTGAGCATGAGAAGATCTGGCACAAGATGTATGAAGGGACCCTTTATTGCGGCAGGGAAGGGGCAGTTATCCAAGCCATGGCCGGAATCGACCTGGCCTTGTGGGACATCATGGGCAAGGCTTTGGATCAGCCGGTCTACAAACTCCTCGGCGGGGGCTTCAAGGATCGGGTCAGGGCCTACGCCAGCCACATGTTTGCCTTCACCCCGGAGGAGACGGCCGACATAGCTCGCCGAGCTGTCGATCAAGGATTTACCGCCGTCAAGTTCGGCTGGGAGCCCATGGGACCGGACCCGGAGTTCGATGAAGCCTTAGTGCGGGCCATCCGCCGGGCAGTCGGCGATGATGTGGACGTTCTTATCGACGGCGGCTTAGCCTGGGATGCCAAGGCGGCCATGGATCGGGTAAGGCGCTTTGAACCCTATAACCTCTTCTGGCTTGAAGAACCCCTTCATCCCGACAACTTGCGGGGGTATGCCCAGCTGGCCGAGTCCACCAGCATGCGGATTGCAGCTGGAGAAGAGGAGTGCACCCGGGCGGGATTCCAACGCCTCATGGACCAGGGCAAAATCGATGTGGTCCAAGTGGACATGACCCGGGTAGGCCTCACCCAGGCAAGGAAGATCGCCTTCGATGCCCACCAGCGGGGTCTCCTTTGTGTAAATCACACCTTCACTACGGATATCAACACCGCAGCATCTCTCCACTTCCTAGCCTCGATTCCCAACGGGATCATCTTAGAGTACTGTGCCGAAGAAAGCATCATCCGGCGCAGGACGGTGCGAAACCCCGTCAAGCTAGAGGATGGCTATGCCCTGGTGCCCCAAGGCCCGGGCCTTGGAGTCGAAGTCGATCGGGAATTCCTGACGGAATACGAATATCGGGGATAAAGTCCTCCATGGGGGATGGCAATGCCATCCCCCTACGACCAAGGTGGAAGAAAGTTGAAATTGGTGTGACCATGCAAGCACAGGGCATTGGAGATTAGCAGCACCCATTCGCTCTACCCCCGCAGCAAGCTTTCTAGAGGTGAAGAACCCCTCATTTTACGATCTATTGGCCAGCCAAACTAGGGAAGGAATTAACTGCATTATAGCGAATAATACAGACTAGGGCGACAGCACGATATGATTGCAAATCTGGCGTGGCCGGGTGAAGCCTTTAGCCTGGCGAAATACCGGAACGACACCTGTGACCTTGGCATTGAAAGGGGTGAGGGTGACACGTCGCTAGCAAGTGACCAAGCTAGTCGCTGACGAAGGGTCACAATTAAGTCTCATGGGGGGTAAGAGGTAATGAGAAGAGGGATCCTCTTTTTGACTGTCAGCATGCTAATAATGGCTTCCGTCACCGTTATGGGGGCTCCGACTCCACAGAACCCGGCTGTGCTCAAGATTTCGTACAACGCGCCGGAGCTGCTTACCACCGATGTGGTCCAGTGGGAACAGGAACATGGAATGGGAGTCATTTTCAAGAACCTTGTCGAGTCGGGCACTGGCGGCGCCATTAAGGTAGAGTTGTACCCGAGCAGCCAATTGGGGGACAACGTTACTTCTATCGAGATGGTCATGTCGGGCTCAATCGAAGGGGTTATCGGTACTGGGGTTTTGCCCAGCTTCTATCCCAAGTTTGAGGTCATCAGCATTCCCTACTTGTTCAAATCGCCCGAGATTGCCTGGTGGGTCTTCGACAACACCGAATACTGGGCCGAATTGGAGGAAGACCTCAGACAGACGACCGGCTTGCGGCTGCTGGCCATGGGCCAAAACGGGGTCAGGCATTTTACCCATAAGAGCAAATTCATCAAGACTCCTGCAGATCTAAAGGGCGAGAAGATGCGCGTCATGCAGTCGCCCATTTTCGTCAAAATGATGCAGGCCTTTGGGGCTAATCCCGTGCCCATCGCGTGGACCGAAGTATACACTTCCCTGCAGACAGGGGTGGTCGATGGCCATGAGAATCCCGTTTCCGTCATTGCAGCCAACAACATCCATGAGGTGCAGTCCTATTTGACCCTCGATGGACATCTATGGAGTGAAGACTTCTTTGTAATCAGCGACAAGTTATACTCCAGCCTGCCAACAGACATGCAAGTCATCCTGAAACAAGCGGCCAAACAAGCGGAAGTTGTCAATCGCGGGATCGAGACAATTCATTCGACAGGCCCAGGGCTGTCCAAGCTGATCAGGGAGGGCATGAAGGTATACACCCCGACTATGGAAGAAAAGGCCCAGTTTGCCGAAGTAGCACAACCAGCAGTCATCGAATACCTGGAGGAGAAAGTTGGCAAAGAAGCAGTACAAGGCATGCTTGATGCCGTTGTTGAAGCCGAAACGGCCCTTGGTTATATCGACTAATATTTCAGCCCTGCCGGGGCAGCTGCTCTGGCAGGGCCTTTTCCGCGAGCCCTATCACGGCAAAGATGTGCTACAAGGGGGATTAGCTTTGCAACATGCTGCTTTGGAAAGACCGCAGGACATCTTGGCCTTTCGGGCCGTCAAGAGGGTCAGCGACTGGTTGGAGAAGATTACCCTCCATCTGTGCAGCGTCTTGGTTTTTATCATGTTTGTAATTGTGATGGTGCAGATTTTCTCCCGAATGTTTTGTTCCTCCGTTTCATGGACGGAGGAACTATCGCGGTTTCTCTTGGTGTGGATCGGATTGCTGGCAGCCAGCATTGCTCTTAAACAAGGGGGGCATGCTGGCATCGAGTTCTTTGTGGAGCGCTTGTCGGATGAATTGCAGACGCATATCAGAGTGATATGCGCAGTGATCATGCTCATCTTC
>JAAZLZ010000386.1 GCA_012799075.1 Bacillota bacterium | reverse complement strand
CTTCCCAGGATTTGGAGCTCATCAGGGCCATTGCCGACAATCTCGTCGATGCTAACAAGCACCATCAACGAGAGGAGGACGTTCTCTTCCCTGCGATGGAAAAACTGGGAATTACCGGCCCCCCACGGATAATGCGGCTGGAGCATGACCTGCTGAAAACCCGCAAGGCACGCTTGCAGGAGCTAGTAGGCAAGCAGATGGACCTGGGCAAGTTCCGCGAGGAATTCGCCCATCTTACCGAGTATATCGTCTTTAACCTTAGGGACCACATCTTCAAAGAGGACTCCATCCTGTACCCGACGGCTTGGCAGACAATCACCTCGGCAGCCGAATGGAACCACATCAAAGAGGAATGTGATCGGATTGGCTACTGCTCCTTTACTCCAAGGGGCTAAGACGCGGCCCCTGGCCGCGTCCTTTCTAGCTGTCCTCATCGGCCATGACTGCACTATAGGTTGTGTAGCCGCCATTTAGGTTGAGGACAGACCTAAAGCCCCGCTGCATCAAAATCCGGGTCGCGACGTACGAGCGCAGACCCACCCGGCAGTAGACAACGATTTCCCCATCGGGCAGTTCCGCCAGTCTATCCCGGAGCTGGCCCAAGGGAATATTCACCGCGCCGGGGATGTGCCCCGCAGCATATTCCGAGGGTTCTCGTACATCCAAAACGAATCGATCCTGGATCTGATCCCAGTTGACTACGTCAACATCGCCATTGCACACATTGCCCGCCACATAACCTACCATGTTGACAGGGTCTTTGGCCGACGAAAACGGCGGTGCATAGGCAAGCTCCAGTCCCTGAAGATCATAGACCGTCAAACCGACTTTGATGGCCGTCGCCAACAGGTCGATCCGTTTGTCAACCCCCTGCTCACCGACGACCTGAGCGCCCAAGAGCCTGCCTCCCCGGGTGAAATGCACCTTGATGGCCAAGGGTTTGGCACCGGGGTAGTAGCCAGCATGGGAAAGGGGATGGATGACCACCGACGAGAAGTCGATCTTTTCTTCCTCAAGGGACCGGCGATTGGATCCGGCCACCCCCACATGCAAGCCAAAGACTTGCACAATGGCCGTCCCCACACTGCCGTTGTACCTTTCCCTCCGTCCACAGATGTTGTTGGCCACAATCCGCCCCTGCTTGTTGGCGGGACCAGCCAGCGGGATGGGAATGCTCCTGTTAAGAATCGGATCACGGACCTCAATAGCATCACCCAAAGCATAAATGGCCGGATCAGAGGTTTGTAGATAATCATCCACTTGGATCCCCGAGCACCCGATGAGCAAGCCGCACTCCTTGGCCAGGCGGGTATCAGGTCGGACGCCAGCGGCCAGGATCACCATATCCGTCTTCAGGACGCTGCCGTCGGCCAGTTCAACTTCCAGCCCATCTCTTAGTTCTTGAAAGCCCTTGACGGCGCGGCCCAAGTTAAGGTCAACGCCAACTTTCCGCAGCCGGGCATGGACATGGGCAGCCATTTCCTTATCCAACTGGGCGAGGACTTGGGGAGCCATTTCCACGATATCTACCTTTAGGCCTATTTCGTGTAGGTTCTCTGCCATCTCCAAGCCAATGAACCCCGCACCAACTACCACCGCCCTTTGGGGTTGACTGGTCTTAATGAACTCCTTGATGCTGTCCATGTGTTCCATGGTGCGCAAGGTGAAGATCCCCCTCGCGTCAATGCCGGGCAAGTCTGGACGGATCGGTTCGACGCCAGGAGAGAGGACCAAATAATCGTAGTCCTCCTTGTATACTTCGCCCGTCTGGCGATGGATGACCTCCACTTGCTTTTCCCGGCGATGGATGCGCAAGACCTCATGTCCCGTCCGCACGTCGATGCGGTAGCGGGTCCTCATCCCTTCGGCCGTCTGCACCAATAAGGCTTCCCGGTTGGGAATCACGCCGCCGATATGGTAGGGCAGGTCACAGTTGGCAAAGGATACATACTCACCCCGCTCCAGCAAGACGATCTGGGCATCCTCATCGAAACGCCTCAATCTTGCCGCCGCCGTGGCCCCGCCGGCAACTCCCCCCACAATGACCACCTTGATTGCCATTTGATTCCCTCCTTGTGACTTTTTCAGACGAGCCAAGCCCCCCTCAGTGTACATGTCGACCCAAGGGATGACAAGGGTTTTTCCCCTACAATGGTGAATCAACCTCCACAAGGGAAGGGGCGTGGCATATGTCGCGGAAAAAAAGAATCTTAGCCATTGATATTGGTGCCGGTACCCAGGATATCCTGCTTTATGAAGAAGATGCATCCGTTGAAAATAGCGTCCAAATGGTCCTTCCATCCCCCACCGTCCAGGTAGCCCGGCGGATCCAACGGGCTACCGATGAAGGATATGACCTTTGTTTCACCGGTGTGACCATGGGCGGTGGACCCTGTGCCAAGGCACTAAGGGAGCACCTAGACAAGGGCCTAAAAGCCATGGCCACACCCCCGGCAGCGGCAACCTTTGATGACGATCTGGACGTTGTCAGGTCGATGGGGGTGGACATCGTTTCCGCCCCGCCCCCGGGGATGAAGACCATCCACCTGTCCG
>JAAZLZ010000385.1 GCA_012799075.1 Bacillota bacterium | reverse complement strand
TGGTTGATAAACTTGGCATTGAAGCCCAGATCAGCAAGGTAAGTAATCTTGATGACATTTTGGCCTATGTGATGCTGACCCCTGCATTTGTCATCAACGAAAAGGTCAAGGCATCGGGGCGGGTGCCCAGTCCGGTGGAAATTGAACGGCTGATTGCCGAAGAAAAGTAAGGTTCCGGAAGGTGTCTTCCGGAACCAAAGATTTACCAGTCTTGTAAGAACTCGCCATACTGCCCCGCGTCTTCGGGCCGGTCGATGACCGTCTGCAGATAAAGGCCTGTTGGCACCAGATGCTTGCGGAAAAGCGAGAGATCCTCATGGTTTAGACTTCCGCGGACAATCAGGCACTTGCCTGCGTCCTGCACCATCTTGAGATAAGGCATCATCTGGGGGACGGGCATCCCGCCCACATCCTTGTTGATCTGGATGACCCTCAGTTCATCGATGGCCAGGATGTCTTCCAGTAGAAACAACGATGAAGAATGGAGATGAATTAAGCTAAAGGGCGTCGAACTGGCCAGGATTCGATCGGACCCTTGGAGGAATTCCCTAAATAACGGGGGAGAATAGAGTGCGGAAGCATCTTCTTGGAGTCGAATCAGTCGCCCCGGCGCCCAAAGGGCGAATTGCTCGATGAAATAGCCCCCATGGAAGGGACCAGTCAGTTCCGCCATCTTATTAATCACCATCAGAAAGATATCGACCAACTTGTCGATGAGACGATGCACTTCAGCAGGGTGATCGTATAAATCGTAAATCACCTGGGATGATCCCCGCAGGGCAGCCAGCATATCACTTACGCCCCGCAAGATGGGTAATCCGACGGGAAACCTACCGGCGGACCTTTCCACGAGCATTTCGGTAAACGCGAGGAATTTTTGCAGCCATGGGTTGCCTTCATCAACTTGCAGCGTCTCTAGTTCGTCCCAGGAAAGACACATTTCCTCGGCCCAAATGCTTCCCGGGGCAATCCGTACAGTACATCCCAGCATTGCCTCCATCCAAGGAATGGCCGGGAAGGGTGCAGCTCCCCTGACCACGTCATCTTGGATTGGCGTGGTCGCTTTAAGGATTCGTTCATAGTCTGGCCAAAATGCCTCTGGATCAAGCATATGGGCTTCGAGGACATCCTCATCGGCTAGCGCCGAGATGGCTCGATAGCTTGTAAAAGGAAAGTATCCACCGGCGGAAAAACCGATTAGGGGACGGTCTACTTGTGCTTGCTCCCAAAAAAGCTGATACCTCTGGAATTTCTTTTGCAGCTCACCCTCCGAATACAAAACTCATCCTCCCTTCCCTTGGTGCTCCACTCGTTCGCCGCCGATTAGGGAAATTCCTCCTCCCTGCGTTATCGACGGCTTGGCTGGCATTTAGCTTGACGGAAAGCCCAAATTTGGGGCAAATAAAACACTGAAGCGAGGGTCAAACTAGCTTTGACGCACAGGAAAGGAGGGCGGTTATGGCCAGGTCTTTTCTTGATGCCCTAAGGGAGGCGTTGATGGGAGAAAAAGGCCGCAGGCAGGATGTGGAGATCGGGGAAGAGCTGAGTCCGAGACGGTCTGTTGACATGGAATTGGCGATGGAGGGCGGCATTTATCTTAGTCCAACGCGGCTTGTACAGGGGGATACCATGTCCGTGAGGTATAATGGGCTGCTGGCCCGGTCAGGGGCTGAACAGGTATTCCTCCACTGTGGTTACGGACCTGGTCCCTGGCAAAGGATAACGGACCTGCCGATGTTCAAGAACTATGATGAATCATGGGAGACGAGCTTGACTGTGGAACAGAATGGAACGTTGGAGTTTTGCTTCCGGGACAATGGTGACAACTGGGACAATAATGGCGGTCGCAATTGGAGTTATGCTGTCATGTCGGATATGGCCCATAACCCCACTTAAGGGATGGTGGCCCAGGGAGGACCCTCGTTGGTAGGGTCCTTTTTTTGATGTGCGCCCGGCGCATCCACTTGGGGGTGAAAGCCCCTACAGGCCCGACAGGGGGAACTGTTAGCCGGACGGCAAGGGTGGAAGCCGCAGGCAAAACGCTGATCCGACGAACAGAAATCACATAAGAGGTGAGGACAAGAAGGCAGTTATCTTAAAAGCCCCATACCTGTGCGGAAGGCGTGAGCGTATATGTGGCGATGGATGCGCATTACCCGGTGAGGTTTGTTGACCTGCCACGTGCTACTGTCGCTCAGAAGCGGCGGGATGGGTCGACAGAAGACGGGCTGAAGGCCGGAACATGCAGTATCGGGCAGGAGCCTTGACTTTCGCTAGCCGAGGAGGAGTATGCGCGATGGCTGAAATGCCGGAGCCCCTCTTGGAAGATAGCGGCCGGAATCCGCGAATACAAGCGATGGGAGCACCAAATGTTGCGGCAAGGTGCATCATCTGGCGTCAATGGAAACGGCCCCAAACTCGGGCGCGCAACTTGATAAAACGCGGGCTGACAGAGGAGCGGGCGTGGAACCACGCCTTTCCGAAGTCATACTTCGAGCAACTTGGACTCGTGTCTCTGCTTAGTCGGTATCGACAATTCCAGTGTACTACATGAACCGCCGTGGTACGGAATCGTAAGCCCGGTGGTGGAGGTCGACGGGAGCAATCTCATCACCTACCCGATGGAATAGCACCTAGAAAGAAGCGGTAAAATAGGGGCGAACAGGAGGTGAAGGAGTGGATCGAGAAGAAGAAACGAGAATGTTTGGCCGTGTGGGCCGGGAGAGTATCAGTCCCCGGAAAGTAATGATCATTGTGTTTCAAGCCCTCCAAGAGAAGGGATATCGGCCCATCGACCAAATTGTAGGCTACCTGGTGTCAGGAGACCCATCTTACATAACTGGCCATAATCAAGCTCGGAGCCTGATTAAAAGCTTGGAGCGGGATGAGCTATTGGAAGATATGGTCCGCTATTACTTGGGACAAGAGGTGGTGAGAGGGAACGGTGGCCAAACTAATCATTAATGGTACTAACAAGTTAGAGGGGGAAGTGATGATCAGCGGTGCCAAAAACAGCGCCCTGGCTATCATCGTTGCCGCTGCCATGGCCCCTGAAGAATCCTTGCTTATCAACGTTCCCCGGAACTTGGACGTTCTTTTCATGACGAAAATACTAGAAGAGCTGGGCGTAAGAGTTTGGTTCGATGCCGATGGCCTTCATGTTGACGGTTCGACCCTTAGCTCCCACCAAGTGCCATACAGTCTAGCTCGGCGAATGAGGGCTTCCTTTTATGTAGCCGGATTGCTCCTGGCCCGCTTAGGCAGTGCGGAAGTTCCTTTGCCCGGGGGCTGCGCCCTGGGCTCTAGGCCCGTGGACTATCACATTAAGGGCTTCCAGAATCTAGGAGCAAAGATCAATATTGAACACGGATACATGAAGGCCCAGGCCCAAGGCCTACTTGGCAGTAAGATATACATCAACCGGTCTAGCGTCGGCACAACGGTAAACCTTCTGTTGGCCGCTTGTACCGCTGAGGGGACCACCATCTTGGAAAATCCGGCTAAAGAACCGGAAGTGGTCGACTTGGCCATTTGCCTAAACAGCATGGGAGCCCGCATCCGGGGGGCCGGCACCGATGCAATCCGCGTTGACGGCGTCAAACGACTCCGGGGTACGGAGCACTCCATCATCCCCGATCGGATTGAAGCAGGCACCTATGCCTTGGCGGCGGGCATCACCCAAGGCCGGGTCCTTCTTCGCAATGTGGTCACCGACCACTTGCGGGCCCCTTTGCTCAAGTTAGAGGAAGCGGGGGCCATCATCAGTGAAGGCCCCAATGAACTGGAAGTTCATGCTCCCCATCGAATGCAGGCTGTTGACTTGGAGACGGCGGCTTATCCGGGATTTCCGACGGACCTGCAGCAGCCTTTCATGGCCATGCTGGGCCTAGCTGAAGGAACTAGTGTCATCCGAGAGACCATCTTTGACCGGTTCCGCTTTGTCGATGAGCTGAGGCGGATGGGAGCTGATTTGAAGGTGGAGCGGGATACGGCTATCGTCCGAGGTGTGGATGGCCTGACAGGGGCGCCGGTGGAGGCTACCGATCTGCGGGCTGGGGCAGCCTTGGTGCTAGCCGGACTGGCAGCTGAAGGAACGACGGAAGTCGGGGCGGTGGAGATGATCGATCGGGGCTATGAGCGGCTGGAGGAGAAGCTTGGGGCCTTGGGGGCGAAGATTAGCCGACAGGGAGAAGAAAAGGATCTGGAGGAAATGGCGCGGGAATTCGATTATCTCTGTCCCTGAGGGACCAGCCGGATGTAAATTGTGACCGTCTTGCTAATGTGATTGGCAGTCAGGCAAGCAAGATAGGTCTCATCTTGGATGGAAACAGACCGCCGTTCGATCATTGCCTCCAGTAGAGGCAGGTCGATGGCATCCACGTCCCGGAGGCCTTGGATAGTCTCCTGACCCTTCAGCCGCGCCTGCTCGTCGGCGCAAATCGCCACAACCTTGACGGACTGGATAATATGGCCTTTTTTCTCCAGGCTCTCAAGGCGCTTTAGCTGGGCTTCCAGGTCTAATGCATGGCCCTGGAGGAGCTGATTCTCCAAGGTCAGATCGTCAACTTTTCGGCCCATCAACAAGGTCCCCAGGATGAGCCCGGCGATGATTCCCAAAAGGTAAATGCCGATGACTCGGATTGGCTTCATTTTGCACCCGCGATGGCCACTATCAGCCAATAGGTGACATTGGCCCCGGCGAAGCTGGCCAGAATAACGACCATTTGCCTGAGTGAAAGACTGAGCTCGCCGCCAAGAGGCCGCTTTCGATGATCTTCAACGTAGCCACCAAGACTCCCCACATCTTCATGTTGCGGGCGAGGAGGAGCATAGCGAGGGGCGATCCCCTGCTAAACAGGGTCGCTAAGGATCCGATCACGGCTCCTTCCAAGACAACGCCCAACGCGGCGAAAAAGGGTTCCACCACTTCCATTGGCAATCGGTCCATGACAAATCGTATGCACCCGAGGCCTTCGCCAGTGCAACAAGGAAATTGAGCGGTAGTCTTGAATGTCTAGCTAAAGCCTTCTCTGGAGGGGGAAGACAGTGTCTGGCTTCGTTCACTTGCATACCCATACAGAGTACAGCCTCTTGGATGGCTGCTGTCGCCTTGATGGGTTGATTCAAAGGGCTGTCGAGTTGGACATGCCCGCGATAGCCATTACCGACCATGGGGCGATGTATGGCGTGATCGAGTTTTACAAAAAGGCCCGGGAACAGGGGATTAAGCCTATCATTGGCTGTGAAGTCTATGTGGCGCCCCGATGTCGCACCCAGCGAGAGCCCAAGATCGATGAAAATGCCTATCATCTAGTCTTGCTGGCGGAAGACAACCAAGGTTATCGGAACCTGTTGAGCCTGGTCACCAGGTCTCATCTGGAGGGTTTTTACTATCG
>JAAZLZ010000384.1 GCA_012799075.1 Bacillota bacterium | reverse complement strand
CGGGTAATCTTGACCTCAATCCTGGGCGTTGTCGCCCTGGCAGCAGGGCTGCAGGGCTGGCTCCTCAGGAAGTGCCGCTTCTTTGAGCGCATTATGCTCATTGCGGCAGCCCTCATGCTCATCGAGCACAGCACCGTTTCCGATGTCATCGGACTGGTAGTGCTTATCCTCACCGTCTTGAACCAGCGAAGAACCCTCCACTCAAAGGCATCTAAAGCCCATTAACTCCCCTCTAACACTGGGCCCCTTGAAAGGGGCCCAGTCATGCCCAATGCAACTCAAGATACAAGGAGTAGGGGCGCCAGCCCCGGGTTAGAGGACGCAAGACAGTCCTAGCCTGTTGTCCTTGTTTTGGCCCAAGGCTTAACTCGCAGGAGCATGTCAACCTAACCGGTCATCCCCGACGCTTCCACAGATAACAGACGTTTAGTCTCCCTGGCAATGAGTAGCTCCTCGTTCGTCGGGATGACCATGATTTTGACCCGAGATGCGGGACTGCTGATGAGCCCTTCCCGGCCGACGACTTCCCCGTTGCGATCTGGATCCAGGTGGATCCCTAGAAGGCCCAGGTTGGAGCAGACCTTTTCCCTGATCAAGGGGACATTCTCCCCGATCCCGGCCCCAAAGATCAGAGCATCCAGGCCGCCCAGGGCTGCTGCGAAGGCGCCGATGAACTTTTTCACTTGATAGCAGTAAACCTCGAGGGCAAGGAGGGCCATAGGGTTTTGGGCGGATGCTTCCTTAATAATGCTCCGCATATCATTCGACGTTTCCGAAAGGGCCAGCAGCCCGCTTTCATAGTAGAGGATGCGACTAATGTCGCTGGTGGTGAGGGACTCCTTCTCCATGAGGAAGGGAATAATGGCCGGATCGATGTCGCCGCAGCGGGTGCCCATGGGGATCCCCGCTAGGGTGCCAAAGCCGATGGTGGTGTCGATGGACCATCCCCCGGCAACCGCGGTGATGCTGGTTCCGTTGCCCAGGTGGCAAGTGATGAACCTGGCCTTTGCAAGGGGAATGCCCAAAAGGGCCGATCCCCGGTGGGCCAAATATTCATGGGAAATGCCGTGAAAGCCGAATTTGCGAATGTTATGCTTCTCCCGGAAAAAGCGGGGTATAGCATAGGTTGAGGCATGATCAGGCATCCGTTGGTGGAAGGAAGTATCGAAAACCGCGGCCTGGGGCACCGTTGGCAAAAGATCAGCCACCGCCTCGATCCCCGCCAGGTTCGGCGGGTTGTGGAGGGGTGCAAGTTCATTGTAGCGGCAAATCTCCGCGATGATATCCTTGGTGATCAAGACAGGGTCATGGAGGCGGGGCCCCCCATGGACCACCCGGTGGCCAACGGCCTGGAAATCCTGGTCAAGCCGGTCCAGGATGAGCCTTAGTCCTTCCCGGTGGTTTTGCACCGGACCTTCTTCCTCGCCGATCCGATCGATTAAGCCCCCCGCGAGGATCTGCTCCCCTTCCATGGCATACAGCCTGAACTTGATGGACGAACTCCCGCAGTTCAGCACCAGGATATTCAAGATTACCCCCCCTTTGATCAAAAACCCCCTTTTATATATTAATATTAAATATAAGATTAAGACTATTTCTGTCGCCCCCGAGGGGGCGGGCTTTGGGAAAACCCAAAGCCCTACTTGAGAAACAATCGGCGGGCATTCTGGGACAAAATCCCCCTCATTATCTCCTGGGCGGAAGCAAGACTGAGCTCATCAACTGCGACTTTCCGGGCAAGAGCCCTTGTCAAGACCCTCCGCATCACCAGCAGGGCGCCGTAGGACTCCTCCACCGAATGACCATCGCCGCCCCACATGAGCTTGTTTACGGGCACCAGATCCAATATCTCCCCGAAAGCCCGATCAGCTGCCGTGGGGCTGATCACGGGAAGCCAGCAAAGATCGTAGTAAACATTGGGCAGCATCTTGGCCAGGATGGCTCCCTCCCGCCAGTAGGGGTAGCCCGTATGGAACAGGATGAACTTGACGTCAGGATAATCCAGGAACAACTCGTTCAGCTGGACCGGGTTGGTATGGGCCAAGGCGTGTTGATTGCGGGCCAGCATGCCCGTGTGGATCTGGAGGGGAAGTCCAAAACGCTGGCAGCGCTCGAGGGTTTCATGGAGCATGAAGTCCTGAAACTCCCGGATCTCCTTCGGGGAGGGACTCATCTTGCCGAAAATCTCGGCGGCCCGCTGGCGGCGAACAAGGCTAAAGGTCAGGTCCCGCTCGTAGGCCATGGCCAGCTTGGCACATAATCCCCCCTGATCCACCGTCCGCTGGAAAGCCAGATCGAACATAGCCAACAGATCATCGAAGCTTTCCAGGGGCGCGCCCCACTT
>JAAZLZ010000383.1 GCA_012799075.1 Bacillota bacterium | reverse complement strand
TCTTGCTGGGTGATGCCCTTTTGGCCCAGGATCGCTTGTTAGAAGCATACAACCAATACGATCAGGCCTTAAGTGAGGGGGAGGACTTAAGCCGAGCCCATTTTGGCAGCGGTCTCATCTTGGAGCGTTGGGGCAGGACGGAAGAAGCCCTTCTCCGGTATGAACAGGTTCAAGAATTGGCCCCTGACCTGACTGCAAACAGCATTCGTCTTGGACGCCTGCTGTTGGAAGGGGGCGAAGCGGAGCGGGCCGCATCGGTTCTAGAAGAAGCCGCCCGTTACAATGAGAGCCCTGAGGTGGTCTATGAGCTTGCTCGCTCCTATTACGCTGCGGGCCAGCCCAACAAGGCCCGGCAGACGGCCGAACGGGTACTGCAGCTGTCTCCCAATCATCCTGGGGCAGCCGCTCTCCTGGATAAGATCTCGCCATAGATAGTTCATTATCCCCTCCCTCCCGTCATAAGGATTAGAAGACTCACGGGAAGTGGAGGGACGTTTCTGTGCATACCAGGCCCTGGTTTACCATGGAGGTAAATGAGGTTGAACGCAGGCTGAAGACCAGTCTGAAGACGGGCCTTGCGGAAAGGGAAGCTCAAAGAAGACGTCGGCGCTACGGAGACAACAAGCTGGTGGACAGGGAGCGACGTTCCTTGTTGGCCAGCTTCGTCCTCCAATTCAAGGATTTCATGGTGCTCGTCCTCCTGGGGGCCACCGCGATCTCCTACTTGTTGGGAGAGACCCTAGATGCAATGGCCATTGTGATTATTGTTATTCTCAATGCCGTACTGGGGTTCACCCAGGAGTATCGTGCAGAAAGATCCCTTGAAGCCCTAAAGACCTTATCGCCGCCTAGTGCCACCATCATCAGGGGCGGCAAATTCGCCCAGTTGCCCGCCGTGGAGGTGGTGCCTGGTGATCTGGTCCTTCTAGAGACGGGCAACCGGATCCCGGCGGACATTCGGCTGGTGGAGACCTTGAACCTGGAAGTAAACGAGGCTGCCCTTACGGGAGAGTCGGTGCCCGTTGAAAAGCGGTCCAGCTGGATTGGTGATGCCGATTGCACCTTAGGCGACCAATACAACATGGCCTTCATGGGTACGGCGGTGACCAAGGGTCATGGGCGGGGGTTGGTAGTCGCCACAGGGATGCAGACAGAAATCGGCCAGATTGCCGGGATGATCCAATCGAAAGAAGAGGAATTGACGCCTCTGCAAAAACGTCTCAAGCAACTGGGCCGTTGGCTGATCGTCCTTTGTCTGCTCATTGTCGCGGTTGTGTTTGGGACAGGGGTTGTCCGGGGCTATTCAATCTATCAAATGTTCATGATCGGGGTGACCTTGGCTGTTGCGGCCATTCCCGAGGGACTGCCCGCGGTGGTGACCATTGCACTAGCCGTGGGGGTTCAGCGGATGAGCCGCCGACGAGCTATCATCCGGCGGCTCCCCGCGGTTGAGACCTTAGGGTGCACAACGGTTATCTGTTCGGATAAGACAGGCACCTTGACGCAAAACCAAATGACGGTCAAGCAATTGTGGTTCGCCCACGGCACCTTGATGGTCACCGGGCAGGGATACCGCCCGGAGGGAGAGATCAATTTTCAGGGTCGTCCTGTCTCACCCGGCCATGACACGGTGCTTCAGCGCTCCTTGGAAGTCTGCCTTCTTTGCAACAACAGCCATATTCAACCGGTGAACAAGAAGAGCAGCTGCGCCTGGGAAGTCATCGGTGACCCGACGGAAGGCGCCCTGCTGTCTTTAGCTATGAAAGTAGGCCTTGACAAGGCCCAGCTGGGGAGCAGGTATCCTGTGTTGGCGGAAATCCCCTTTGACTCCTATCGCAAACTGATGACGGTCATTGTCGGCGGTGATCAGAATCGGCGGGCCTTGACCAAAGGAGCGTTGGAGATGGTGCTTCCCCGGTGCTCCCACATCTTGACCAATCAAGGCCCTTGCCCCTTGACCCCTGCAGAAAGGGGGAGGATTCTTCGATCGAATGATTCTCTTACCGATCAGGCGATGCGGGTGTTAGCCTTGGCCTATCGAGACGTGGAGCCAGGCACATCCCCTCTGCAAATAGAGGAAAAGATGGTCTTTGTGGGTCTTGTGGGGATGCTCGATCCGCCCCGTCCCGAGGTCAAGGCAGCCCTGCAAGTAGCAAATCGCGCGGGGATTAGGACAATCATGATTACAGGGGATCACTACCGGACGGCCGCGGCCATCGGCAAAGAACTAGGGCTGTTGGCAGGGGAAGGGGAGATCCTAACCGGGGCGGACTTGGACCGGATGACGGACCGGGAGCTTGGTCAGTTGGTGGAACGCATCACCGTCTATGCCCGGGTTACTCCCCAGCATAAGCTGCGGATTGTCCGGGCTCTAAGGGCCAAGG
>JAAZLZ010000382.1 GCA_012799075.1 Bacillota bacterium | reverse complement strand
TTGCCAGTCCTGCCATAAATGGCCAAGTTCAACACCCAGGCAGTCCTCCATTACCCCTTCAAAGCCTAAGAGAGGGGTTTCACTGAAGGCCCTGCTTAGCTTTAAAAGGGCATCTTCCCCGAAGGCTTCCGCTATGTAGGTGACAAGGGAAACCCCGTAAATGTAGGCAGCTTGGGTCCCCGGCCAGCTTTCCAGGAGGTACTGGCTGCTGACCTCGTCGATGGTGTAGAATTCATCGTTCAGGACTGCCGTTCGCAGGTACATGTCGTAGACAGCGCTGCGGCCTCGGCCAGCTTGGGTGAGGCGGGTTTCATAGTAGACGGCCAACCCTTCAATGAACCAAAAGGGAAGGAGCATGTTGGGGCTGGTAAGCACTGGCACCTTGCCGAAGGCGTGGTAGACAGATTCTGCTTGGCCGCCCTTCATGTCCAGCTGGAAGATATGGGTTAGTTCATGGGCGATGACTGTGCGCAGCCAGCTTTCCCCCGGGGGGAAAAGCTCAGAGCCGCCCCGAGGAGGCCGTACCCCCACCCCTAAACGGTTAAGCAGCAAGGGCGAAGCAAACCCGTTGGATTCATCGCCTTGATCCAGAATCAATAGATGGGTCTTCTCCTCGGGGGCGACGAAGGCCGCGGCAGCCAGCCGTTCGAACAGCTCTTCGGCCAGGCGGGCCCCTTCCTGGGCTTCTTCCTCCGCCCCTTGGGGGAAATGGATGAAAAAGCGGTCTCCTTCGAGGGTGAAGTAGCTCTCTTGGGCACTAGTTGTTATTGGGCCAAATAGTAATACCAGGCATACAAGCCCGGACAATAACCGCATAGGCAACATCTGCAGGCCCCCCTAGTCCGTGGGCATTGGCCAATATCTGTTACTTCTTGATGGAGGCCAGTCGTTCCTGCCAAAATTGCGCGAACACTCTTGGAACTTCCCTCCATGGTAATTTCCCCGTGCCAGGAATATGGTGCTTAAGGGCGAAGTCTTTTGGGGAGGGGAGGTGAAGCTGATGCGGCAGAAATGGCTGGGGAGGATAACGCTTCTTTGCTTGCTCCTTGTCAGCGTCGTTTTTGGTTGGACCGGATGGTCAAGGGTCCAAGGAGCCCAAGGGGATCCTGTTCCCCCTCGGACAATCCTCGTTCAAGGGGAAGGCGAGATCGAGATGGAGCCAGATGTGGCCCTTCTGTACATTGGCGTGGAAACCCACCAACCAAACGTGCAGGCAGCCCAAAAGGAAAACAATGAACTGATGAATAACGTCTTGACCGAACTGGGCAAGCTTGGAGTCCCATCGGAGGACATCCGCACCTCTCGGTTCGACGTGGTGCCGGTCAGGCAGTATGAAAGGCGGCCCGAATATCCAGAGATCATCGGCTACCGGGTGACCAATGAATTGGTGATTACCGTCAAGGACCTATCCATGGTTGGCCCTATTTTGGACACCGCCGTCAAAGCTGGGGCTAACACGGTGCAAAACCTGGTCTATTCCGTCCAGGCTGCCGATGAATGGAAGCTCCAAGCCCTTCAGAAAGCCGTGTCCGATGCCAAACGAAAAGCCGAGACCATCGCTCAGGCCCTTGGTTTGGAGATCAAAGGCATTGCCAATGTGACTGAACAGGCCGGCTTCCAAGCCTTTGAAACCCGTCAAGCCATTATGGACACCGGTTGGAGCGAGACCCCCGTCAGTCCAAGGAATGTCAAGTTCACCGCCCGGGTGAATATTAATTTTGAAATCTAGGGGCAAAACATGGACGCCATGGAGCGTCGGGGAAATCCCCCTTCAAAAATGAAGGGGGATTACTCTTAAGTAGACTGGCACGCCCGAGAGGGCTCGAACCTCTGACCTTTGGCTCCGCAAACCACTCTATCCAACTGAGCTACGGGCGCGCATCAAGGAAATGTCATCAGGGAAACGCACATGGCAGGGAGCGGGATTCGAACCCGCTAGCACAGCTTAAAGGGGTTCCTGTATCTGACCCCTCCCAGGCAGATCCTCGGTGAGAATCACTTGAATCTGGTTGAGGCGAGCACAGGCCCAGATTTACGCATCCCAGTAGGTTTCCGAGGCGATTTGGACATCATACATGTATACTAAAATGTTGGTATCTATGATGTTATCAGCATTCATAGAGGTCCTCCCGTTTCCATGGGCGCTTTTCCCCTGCAGCTTAATCAAGGAGATCTTCGCGAGTCGTAGCGCCAGCCATCCTTTGGACAATAAAATCTTGCTCCTCTTTCCAGGCGGACAGGCTAAAGGGCGCTTCTTCCGCTATGGGGACAGCTAAGTATTGATCTAGGGCCATGTGTACTATAGGTTGCCGCTTTTTCCTTCAGCGGGTCTGCGTAAAGCCATCATGGACGCCGGTTGGAGCGGAACCCCCGTCAGCCGAGGAATGTCAAGTTCACCGCCCGGGTGAATATTCATTTTAAATCTAGTGGCAAGAGCCGATGAAGCGTTCGGGAAAACATTAATCCCCCTTCGAAAAAGAAGGGGGATTACTTTTAAGTAAACTGGCACGCCCGAGAGGGCTCGAACCTCTGGCCTTTGGCTCCGCAAACCAACGCTCTATCCAACTGAGCTACGGGCGCGCATAAAGGAAATATCGTCTTAAGGAAACGTACATGGCGGAGGGAGCGGGATTCGAACCCGCGCTAGAGCTTAGACCCTACTAACGGTTTAGCAAACCGTCCCCTTCAGCAAAGCCAGTCCCCATGGGGGTTTGCGGAGATTGCCTTGCTTTAACACCAACGGTCTCCCGGGAGGCTGTCTACGTGTCTAAAGCTGTATGGCAATCCTATTTTGATGAATTCCTATTCGAATTGAAAGCGGCAGGGAGAGCGAAACGAACCATGAAGGACTACCGGTATCATATTAATCGCTTCTTCACTACGGAAGGTGATTGTTGGCCCGATGGCTTACGGTTGGCAGTTCGCTCCCACTTTGCCGACTTGATTGATTCAGTCTCTCCTGCTACTTACAACCTCAGGAGACAGTACCTAAAGGCTTTCTTCAACTGGTGTGTGAAGGAGGAGATACTGCCGAAGAATCCTGCTGACAGTATCCCGAAGCAAAAGGACGAACCAAAAATTCGCAACATCGATGAAAAAGTCATTAAAGCCTTGCTTAACGCCCCCGACCAGTCAACCATCGCCGGACTCCGTGACTATGCCCTTATCCTCCTGCAGCTGGATACTGGCATTAGACCAAACGAAGCCTTGTCGCTATTGCCGGAACACCTTAACCTCCCCGCAGGACAAATCACCATCCCCATGGAGATAGCAAAGACCCGCTACAGTAGGACTCTGGCCATAAGCGATACCACCAATAAGGCGATTAGAAGACTGCTAGAGGCTAGGCATCCCGCCTGGAATGAACAGTCGCCCGTCTTCT
>JAAZLZ010000381.1 GCA_012799075.1 Bacillota bacterium | reverse complement strand
GAGTATCGCCATCGAGAGACGGTCAGGTTGATGGGGGAACGAGCTGCAGTTGGCAAGGTACCAGGGAGGCGATGAGCATGCAGATGTATCAGGTGTCGGGTATATTTCATGTCCAGGTTCTTGCCGAGACCGAGGTGGACGCGAAGAATAGGACTACAAGGCTTCTAACAAACAAAGAGATACCGCACTATGTGATGGAGGTAAAGAAGGCGGATTTACCTCCATCTACGTCGCCAACCAGGGGGTGTTCACGTGAGCCAGAACTGGTACAAGAGGACTGAGGCTTATCTTTACAACTACAAAGAATGGCGGGGGCGACTCAAGGTTTTACATGTCGAATTTGCTGTGGCAATGGCGACACTATACCCATCTGGAGTTGCTAACTACAGCGAGACATTGGACAAGCTAACCCGGTTAGGTAGTTCAACGGAAGCCGCGGCTATAGCCCGGTTAATGGGTGATATCAGTCGAGTGTCTGGTGGTAAGGCAATGATGGACGAGCTACTAGACCTGCAGCTCAAAGTGACCACTGTCGAGGGCGGATTAGTATCGTTGACAGCGCGTGAGCGGGAGCTAGTTGAACTTCATTACCTAGAGGGCTTCCGACACAACGAAACTGCCGATCGTCTCGGCATGGCTCGTACCACCTACCACGAATTCAAGCAGGAAGTTGTGGCGAAGCTGGCGCGTTGTATGGGCTTTCTGGATACCGCTGCATCCTGAACAAGTTGGCTTAAAAAACGCTCCCTGAACATAATCCGAACATTTTCCGAACATTTTCCGAACATTTTCCGAACACATGGACTGAAAATCGATGATATAATATTAGTGAGTTGGATTATCAAGTATGTTACTTTGGCAGCTGGGGCTTTACCACGCTTCACCGTGTAGGCGGGCGATGACAGGCAGCCCTACCCCCAGGCTGCTTTATTTATTGGCTATCTTGGCCGGGTACGGGCACAGGACCCCATCCAACCCCGGCAGGGCGTCGCGTTCTGCGGCGCCCTTTGCGCGCCCGTTAGCAGGACAACGCTAGTCAGTCAACCAGTCTTAGAAATCCCACGCAAAGCGAGGTGAGCTAGGTGGCCAAGGTCAAGAACCAAGAAAAACAGCAAAAACAGAAACGCAAATCATCGGCCGGTCGGCGAAGCAAATACTTTACTCATGTCGAGCCTAAGCTCATTGCCATAGAGGGGTGGGCGAGGGACGGACTGATTGACAGGCAGATTGCTCACAACTGTGGCGTTGCTTATTCGACGTTTAGGACCTATATCAACAAGCACCCAGAGCTTGCGGCGGCGATGGCCAAAGGCAAGGAAGTTGCAGATTATGAGGTCGAGAGTGCTTTGTTTAAGCGGGCTACGGGGTACACAGTTCGACTTGAGAAGGCCAAGGTATTGAGTGATGGGACGGTCGTTGAGTATGAAGAAGACATGCATGTCCCGCCCGATACTACAGCCGCTATATTCTGGCTGATCAACCGCACCCGCGATACCGGCAAGTGGATGGACACCCGGCGAGTTGAGCACAGTGGCCCTGGTGGTGGCCCGATGGAGATCAGTTCATGGGCCGAGCTTGTTCTGGCCGTTGAAAATGATAGTGGTGAAAGCGATGACTCAGAAGCGGCAGGAAGCTAAGGCTCGCAAACTGGTAGCCAGGGCACGGCGTGACCCAGTCTGGTTTGTGAGAGAAGCTCTAAACGCCGAACCTTGGTCTGGGCAGGTTGAGATACTAGAATCGGTGCGAGACAACCCGAAAACGGCAGTGAGGAGCTGCCACGGAGTCGGGAAGTCTTTCACTGCAGGCCAGGTCATACTCTGGTTCGTATATTCTTTTCCGTCAATCGTACTTTCTACGGCGCCTACCTGGCGACAGGTGGAGAAGCTTGTTTGGAAAGAGGTCCGGGCGAGTTACGCCAGGTCAAAGATTCCGCTAGGTGGGACTCTGCTACCAGCAAGCCCTGAACTACACATCATCCGTGACCAATGGTATGCTGCTGGGCTGTCGACAAATGACCCGGACCGATTTCAAGGCTATCATGAAAAGTACATCCTGGTAGTTGTGGATGAGGCCGCAGGAGTACCTGAGCCAATTCATGAGGCCATAGAAGGTGTACTGACTTCTGAGCATGCTCGATTACTGCTGCTTGGAAACCCGACAGCCATAGGCGGTACATTTCACAGAGCCTTCACGACTCCTGGGTGGAATACCATCCACATCAGCGCATTCGATACGCCGAACTTCACTACGTTCGGTATCACTGAGGAAGACATAGCTGGCGGTAGCTGGGAAAGCAAGATAACAGGGCCGCTACCTAACCCCAAGTTAATTACACCGGCTTGGGTAGCCGATAAGTACCGTTCGTGGGGGCCAGATTCACCGGCATATCAGGCGCGTGTGCTGGGTGACTTCCCGACCAGTGGCGACGATACCCTGATACCCTTGGCATGGATAGAAGCGGCGATGGAACGCTGGGACGATGAGCCGGATGGAGAGCCCGTCGAGATTGGCGCGGATATTGCTCGCTACGGTTCAGACAAGACTGTTTTTGCCATACGTCGAGGTCGGAAGATAATGCCACTTACCGAGTACTCGAAGCAGGATACGATGGAGACAGCCGGGCAGATCGTAATTGCCCACCGGGAGACAAGGGCTTCATCCATTAGAATAGATGTCATTGGGCTTGGTGCCGGTGTCTATGACCGAACGAAGGAGCTCAAGTTGCCGGTGGTGCCTATCAATGTAGCAGAAGCACCCCAGGAGCCAGACCGGTTTCTGAATTTGCGTAGCGAGCTGTGGTGGAACATGCGGGAGCTTCTAGACCCTAACCCGGCAACGAATCCAAACCCCATTGCCTTGCCGCCAGATGATGAGCTCCTAGCTGACCTGTCCAGCGTGAAATATAGGATCGATAGCAGAGGCCGTATTGTAGTGGAATCTAAAGACGACATGAAGAAAAGATTAGGCCGCTCACCCGATAGGGCAGATGCGGTCATTTTAGCGTTTGCGCCGGTAACTACGGTGACCCATGACCCTGCTGCCCTGGCGCTGTTACGTGGGCTCAAGGTGCATGGATGAGGATGAGATGACCAATTAAACATATTGCGGGGGCGCATGTGCGCGCACGGGGTTTCCCCTCTCCTTACCTGAAGGCCGGACAGCCCCGGCCTCCCCGCTTTTCCTTTACCCTCTGTTGGAGGTGTTGATCATATGGCAATGAAACCCCAATGGCTAAATCGAGTCACCGGCGAAATATCAAAACTAAGACAATCAATCACAGGGCGCCTCGGATGGCGCTTTTTTGGTGGGTCGCTTGGACCGGTGTATCAGCTTAACTCCAGCAAGGTCGATTACAAGAGGGCCCGGGCCCTTTACCATAACGAGGATGATGACTACAAACTTGGTGGCGGGTTCGCAAAGCCGCTCATCAATACGGCTGTTGGCTTTATGGGAGTTCCCAGTTTTCGGACCGAGGATCCGGAGGCCCAGGAAGTGTTGGATGACTTCTTCGGAGCTAACGTTAGCCGTATGCAGCAGGTTCATCGTGACGCCCTTCGAGACGGTGACTGCTACGTTTGGGTGACTCGTGAAGAGGAAGAGGACGCGGCCCTATATCCCGAAACTGATGGTGCAAGGCTGATATTCAATATCATTCCACCCGAGCAGGTTAGAGAGGTTGTCAGAGACCCTATCACGGGTACTGTTCGAGAATATGTTTTGGAGTCGGTACACACTTGGACTGATGGTTCTGGCAACAGGCGGCGGTGTACGGTTGTTCAAAGAATTAGCACGGATAGGCGCCTAATACAGATTGAGGGTGACAGCCCACCTGATATACAGCCAGGCGAGGACATGAATCCCTGGGGATTCATTCCGATCACACATTTTCGGAACGAGTCGGACTCCGTTGATGCTTTTGGTCGGTCTGACCTGGAGGCAGTAGAGCCGTTTCTGAAAGCTTATCATGACGTCATGCTGCACGCTATCCAGGGGTCGAAGCTGCATAGTACGCCGCGGCTAAAACTCCAGCTCCGAGATGTGGCTGGCTTTTTACTCAATAACTTCGGGATTGAGGATCCGGCAAAGTTTGCGGCCCAGGGCGGCAAGATTAACCTTGACGGTCACGAGGTAATCATTTTCGCGGAAGAAGGCGAAGATGCCGGCTTCGTCGAGGT
>JAAZLZ010000380.1 GCA_012799075.1 Bacillota bacterium | reverse complement strand
TGAAGGGATCGCCGCCAAAGCCCGCCGCTTCGTTCAACTGGTTCAAAAGGCCCGCGCCAAAGGGTAAATATCCTCAGCTTCCGTCCTTCCGTGGGAGACTATTATCAAGCCTTTGTGGACAGGATAATATCGACAAACTTCGCAGATGGAAACAAACTTCGGTAAAGTGTAAAGTCAGCTGGTCTATATCCCTGGTAGACCTGGGCCCGGGAGTCCGGAAAAGTTGCCTTGTAGTCCTCCCATAGATGTTAGAACCATTAGATTTCGGTTCTATGATAGGGGAGGGGTATGTCTATCGGGAAAGGAGTACGCAATTATGAATTCGCAAATAGTAGAGCCGGAAAACCGTTCCCCGGCAGAACTTTTTGCCCTTCTGCAATTGCAGAAGGATACGGATGGGGAAGGATATGAACAGACGCTTGCCCTGCTGGAAGAAGAGGCTTTCAAGCCAGGCAATCTTAAGGCTTTCCTGCGGGTTTTGGCGGATCAACCTCCCGAGATCCGGGCCCACTTCTACCGGGAGATCTGCTTGAGAAGGCGAAATTCCACCGGTGCTTTGCGTTCCCTGGAAAAGCATCTCAAGTGGTGCTTCAACCGGGATCGCAAGGAGGCCCGGGCATCCCTGACCGGCATCGGGGAGCCAAAGGCCCTGCCTGCCCTTTTCCGCATAGTTTCGTTAACGGGGGACTCGGTCGTCGCGCGGGAGATCATCGCCCAAATCAAGACCTATTCCGTGGAGCATCAACGCTCCGCGGTCTTGTATGGACTTCGTTCGAAGGATGAATCCCTCCAGGCCTTCTCCCTGCATATGGCCCGGCGAATGAGGGATCTGGCCTTGATCGATCCTATCCTCAAGTACTATCTGCAACTGAATGAAGGGGAAGGCGGCAAGCTCAGGGTCGCCTCCCAGCGGGTGTTGCTGGAAACCCTGACAAAGGAGGAAATTCCCCGGGTTAAGAAATGGCTGCGGGATGGGGATGCGAAGGTGCGTCTCTTAGGGGTCAGGGCTGCCCAGCGCTTAGCGGATCCGGGCTTTACACCCGACTTAGTCAGTCTTGTCCTGGTGGATCCCAAGTCTCGGGTCCCTGCCTCCATGGCCCTTTTGGCCTTCGGTGAAATGGGCTTGATTAAATTCGAACCCGGCGCGGAGGAAGTAGGCCGAGTCATCTGCCGGGCGAAGCGGGAGCCCCTCCTTGAGATAATCGATGACCTTATCCGGAGTGAAAATGCTACCTTGAGGGAAATCGGATTGAAATTCCTGCAGCTGCTTCCCGAAGAGCGAAGCCTGGAGAAAAAAGTGCTCAAGATCGCCGAGACCGATCGGGTGGTGTCTGTGCGGATTGCAGCTCTGGACTTATTGATGCTTTATGGTTCGTCCAGGGTTTTGCCCATCGTGATGGATGTTTTGTCTGATCCTACCGAACCGGTCCGCAAGTCGCCCATGGCCCGCCATGCCCAGGAGCTGCTCCAGAGATTAGTCGGTCCGGAGGACATGGACCGGGTGGAGGAAGTCGTTAGGCAAAGGAAAGAGGAGCGGGAAGAGGCCATCAACCGATTTGTGGGGGACTTTGAATCATGGCGGGAGCAGCTCTGAGCTCTTTCTGGCAGGCTGGTTTTTCGGGTCGGCCTACTTTCCTCAATTCCACCCTAAGGCCCAGCACAATTGACTGAAACGGCAAATCATGGTAGAATCGCTGCGTAACTAAGGCCGCAACGGGGAAGTCTATTCCTAGATACTGTGGCTTTGTCGGGAGGGGATGGCATGGCTGGCCGGCATTTTTTTACTTCGGAATCGGTGACCGAAGGACACCCGGACAAAGTATGTGATCAAATTTCTGATGCTATTCTAGATGAGATCTATGCCCGTGACCCAATGGCTCGAGTGGCATGCGAAACAGCGGTGACCACTGGCCTGGTCCTGGTAATGGGAGAGATTACGACCGACTGTTATGTGGACATTCCCCGGGTAGTCCGGGAAACTATCCGCGATATAGGCTACACTCGCGCCAAATACGGCTTTGATTGTGACACCTGTGCAGTCCTCACCTCCCTCGATGAGCAATCCCCCGATATCGCCAGGGGTGTAGAGCGGTCCTGGGAAGTCCAGCGGGGCCTGCACAAAGAGGATGAGGATGCCATTGGCGCTGGGGATCAAGGCATGATGTTCGGGTTTGCAACCAATGAGACGCCGGAATTGATGCCCATGCCCATTGCCCTTGCCCATAAACTTGCTCGCCGACTGGCCCAAGTGCGCAAGAGCGGTCAGCTCCCCTATTTGCGTCCCGACGGCAAGACCCAGGTGACGATCGAATATGAGGGGTACAGGCCCAAACGGGTGGAAGCGGTGGTGGTTTCCGCTCAACATCATCCTGAAGTCGCCCAAAAGGAGATCGAACAAGACATCATTGAATCGGTTATCCATGCTGTCATCCCTCCCCAGTATCTCGATGAACGCAGCAAGCTGTATGTCAACCCCACGGGGCGCTTTGTTGTGGGCGGCCCCCAGGGGGATGCCGGTCTGACGGGACGGAAAATCATCGTTGATACCTATGGAGGCATGGGACGTCATGGTGGTGGGGCCTTGTCGGGCAAGGATGCAACGAAAGTCGACCGGTCGGGGGCCTATGCCGCCCGCTATGTGGCCAAGAACCTGGTCGCAGCGGGACTGGCTGACAAATGCGAAATTCAGGTAGCCTACGCCATTGGGGTATCCCGGCCCATCTCCCTCATGGTCGATACCTTCGGCACCGGGATCATGCCCGATGATGAACTGGCCCAGTTGGTGAACAAGCACTTCGATTTGAGACCGGCAGCCATTATCCGGCAGCTGGATCTACGTCGGCCGATCTACCGTCAAACAGCGGCTTATGGTCATTTTGGCCGATTGGATTTGAATCTGCCCTGGGAGAGAACAGACAAAGCAGAGCTCATTTCCCGGGAGCTGGGGATTAGGAGCGGGGAATAGTCAACGAGGGGGGCATGGGGTTGCAGGGTGACTACAAAGAACCAGGCTTGGCCCAGGCAGGCCGACAGCGGATCGAATGGGCGGACAACAGCATGCCTGTCTTGGCGTCCATCCGCAGGGAGTGGACCCAGAGCCAGCCCTTGGCCGGTGTGCGGATCGGTGCCTGCCTGCATGTGACTACCGAGACAGCCAACCTGATGCGGACACTGGTCGCGGGAGGGGCCCAGGTGGCTTTATGCGCCAGCAATCCCTTAAGCACCCAGGATGATGTGGCCGCGGCCTTAGGGGAGATCTATGGGGTTCCCACCTTTGCCCAGCGGGGGGAGGACAAGGAGGCCTACTATCGCCATATTAACCTGGTCCTCGATGCCAAGCCCCACTTGACGATGGATGATGGGGCCGATCTGGTCAATAC
>JAAZLZ010000379.1 GCA_012799075.1 Bacillota bacterium | reverse complement strand
CTTGAGGAAAAGGCCCCCGGGGCCCCGGCCCAGCTGGGGAACGGGAAGGGTGAATTCTTCCCCGAGGGGAATGATGAGATAGGGCCAGTAGTAAAGGGGGGTTGTCCCTTCCCGGTAGGCGGCCCCCTTGAGGATGATCTTGTCGCCGGGATAGATGCGGACCTCTTGGGCGGCAAGCTGGTAATGGGGGCTGGCCAGATCGCAGGTGGTGAGGGACCCGTCCTTGGCGAAGATCAGCTTCTTGGAGACATCCACCTGGTCCGCCCGGAGGAAGAGCTCATCTTTCACGACCGCGGCCTTGGCCAAGGTCAGCTGACCTGCCTGGTACTCCGCCTTTGCCGCGGTGATTTGCTGTCCGTCTTGGATGATGATCACATCCCCTGCAAAGAGAAACAGATCCTCATCCCAAAGGTAGACCGCCTCATCGGCATGGATCTCGCCGTCTTCATAGGTGAGGACCACCTTCCCCCGGACGGTGACGACCCCCCGGGCGGGACTGTATTCAATATTGTCTTGGAAGCTCAAAGTCGGCGGCAAAGCCGCGTCGGCTGGCAGGAAGAAATGAATCAAGCAAAGGAGCAGCAATAGATATGCCCGGGGACGCCCCATACATAATCACCGGTAGGTTAGTTCGGCTCCCTTTGGGGGCAAACCTCTTGTTAATTCATGGGCTAAATCCGATCCACCCGCCAGAGAAGATAGGCCCCCAGGGCCGTCAGGATGCAATTGGGGGCCCAGGCTGCTGCAAGGGGCCAAACAGCCCCGTTAATCCCCAAGGAGCGGCATAGGGCGGTTAGCACATAATAGGCAAAGGCGATGATAAGGCTGGCGGTGATGCCGAAGAAGCGTCCTGAAGACCAGGTGCCGAGGGGCGCCGCCAGGAGGGCGAAGATCAGGCTGGCCAAGGGAAGGGCCAGCTTCAAGTGATAGTCTACCAGGATGGGCGTGAGGTTCACCCCGCTGGCTGCAAAGAGCTGGATGTGCTCCCCCAGCTCCCGCCGGTTCATCTCGTCGGTGGTTTTCTGCTGGATAAGGTAGGCATCGAGCCGTTCGGGAACGGACAGGTTGAAACTGGCAAAGCCCATTTCCATGGTGACAAAGCCTTCATCATCCAGCTCCCGCAAGACCCCGTCCTCCAATCGCCAATGTCCTTCCTGCACCGAGCCCCGCCGGGCGGTGATCAGCCGGGCCGGCCCTTCCCGGCCGGGATCGTAGATGAAGATCCCCTGGAGAAGGTTTGAGTCCACCTGATCGATATAGTAAAAGCAGTTGTCGGCCCCCTTGAAGAAGACCTGCTCCTTGATCAGGGGCGTTACTTCCTGGAGGATGTAGCGGCGCACCAGATTCTCATAGGCGTGGTTGGACCTGGGCACGATGGATTCATTGGCCCAGAAAACAACCAGGCTGACTAAGAGCCCCGCGAAGAGAAAGGGCGCAGCGATGCGGGGAAAGCTCAGGCCCAAAGCCCGGATGACGGTGAGCTCGCCGTCTTTCCCCAAGCGGCCCAAAGCTAAGAGGGTTCCGAAGAGGACGCCGACGGGCAGGGCTAAGACCACGATCCCCGGCAGCTTGCAAAGGAGCATCCGCAAGACTGCCTCGGCGGGGACCCGCCTGATTAGGATCAGGTCCGTAAGCTCAAACAAGAGCCCGCTGACGAGGATGATGGTAAAGCCCCCGATGCAGCCGATGAAGGGGCCAATGAATTCCTTTAGGCAATAAGCATTCAACAGGCCCCCGGCCCTCTGCAATACCAATCAGCTCCAATTAAAAACGATAGGTAAGGCCCACCTGCTGCACATCCACCTGCCACTCATCGACGCCTGTCAGCACCGCGTAGTCCACCTGCCAGGGGCCTTTGCCATAGCCGATCCCGGCGGTCCAAACGGTGCCCACATCGAATTGGCGATCGGCCCCGGCCCTGACCTTAAGGTCCCCGGCGGTCAGTTCGCCCCCCAGACGCAGGCAGCTGCCTTCATCAAAGAGCTTGGATGTGTTGTACAGGTCGACGGCCAAGAGGAGATTCTCTCCGGGCCGCCAGGCCAAACCGGGCCTGAAGTTGACCGTCTGCTCCACTTGATCGCCGTCTTTCCATTCGATGGTGGTGGCAAAGACGTCCTGGAGGAGAAATCCCGCCTGCAGCTGGGAGCTGACGGCAAACAAAGCCCCAACGTCAACGGAGTAGCCAGACGCTCGGGGCCTGTCTTTGATGTCCTTCAGCCGCCGCTCGTAGCGGACGTTGACCCCCAGGGCAAAGTCATCGGACAGCTCCCGGGCATAGGAGTAGGCAAAGGCGTGATCGTCGGTATAGATCCCATCGAGGGGCGTTCGGGATTGAATCCAGCTGATGCCCCCGGCCCCGAAGCCCACATCAGGTTCGGTATAGGCGAAGAAGTTCCGGTAGCGAAAGACCCCTTCCTCCGCCAAAGTCGTGGTGAATTGGACCTCCTCGTCTTGAAGCTGGATCAAGCCTGCGGGATTCCAGTATACGGCTGCGCTGTCATCGGCCACAGCTACAAAGGCCCCTCCCATGCCCCAGGGGCGGCTGCCCACGCAGGCCCATGCGGACATGGAAAAGACGAGCACCATCAGGCTTATGCAAACAATTAGTCGTCTCGACAAAGG
>JAAZLZ010000378.1 GCA_012799075.1 Bacillota bacterium | reverse complement strand
GGTTCGAGTCCACCTAGGCCCACCATCAGAAAATGCAGGGACTGGGTTTGTTGGCCCAGTCCCTTTGTCGTTAGAGCTTGAAAGCTTTGGTGACTTGCTGCTGCAGGTTTTCCGCCAAGACGCTGACATTCTCCGCGGTTGCCGCAACCTCGGCGACGGAAGCGGCCTGCTCCTCCGTTGAGCTGGCGATCTCCTCACCGCTGGCAGAAAGCTCCTGGACCGCCGCAGCCACATCCTCCAGCTGCAAAGTGAGCTCATCGATCAACTGCCGGATGCTTGCAAAGGCGGCATTCGTTTTTTGTACGGCCAGTAGTCCCTGATCCACCTTCGCCGCGCTGTCATGGGATTGGTCCACGGCAGCTTCCGTATCCCCTTGAATCTCGGCGATGAGACCAGTGATCTCTTGGGCAGCCTCAGCCGATTGCTCAGCCAGCTTACGGACCTCCTCGGCCACCACAGCAAATCCCCGGCCATGCTCCCCGGCCCGGGCGGCTTCAATAGCCGCATTCAAAGCCAAGAGGTTTGTCTGGTCGGAAATATCGGTGATTAAGCCGACGATCCTGCCGATTTCCGCGGACCGGACCCCCAGGTTCTGAATTTCTTGGCTTAGGCCTTGGACGGCTGTACTGATGTCATCCATGACCGTCACCGTCTCTTCCAGCTCCTTGCTTCCCTTGACCGCCTCGTCGGCCGCCTCTCCCGCAGCGATGGTAATGTCCTGGGTGCGGCTGGCCACTTGCTGGACCGTAGAAGCGAACTGATTGGTTGTGCTAGCCACCTCTTCGATGGAGGCGCTCAGTTCTTGGAATGTGGCCGACATCTCATGGGTAGCCCCTGATGCCTCAACCGCGTTGGCCTGGATCCCTTTAACAAGCTTTCTTAGTCCGGCAATCATCCGGGCGCAGCTTTGCAGCACCAGACCGATTTCATCGTTGCGATGGGTCTCTAGGGTTTGCGTCAGATCCCCTTCAGCCAATCGATCGGTAGCCTCGACGATGGACCCCATCCGGTCCGTTAAGGATCGGGAGACTAGGTTGGCAAGGATGGAACCAATGACAACGAGAGCCGCAACAAAAATGCCAAGGGCTGACCTCAGCTTGTTGACTCCCGCAAAAACCTCCCGGGTTTCCTCCTCGACGACAAGTCCAGCGAAGCGATTGCCCACCGGGACCACGCCTAGATTTCCCAATACTTCATTGCCTAGGTAGTCCCTATACACGGCATTGGTGCGAAAGCCCAAGTTGCCGGCGGATACCTGCTGACCAAGGAGCCTGACAGCTTCAGTATCAATTCGCCCCTTCAGGGCTCCGTCCCGGGTGAACTCGCCCTTGCGGGTATTGGTCAGGAGGGTTCCATCGCCCCGGATCAAGTAAACATTAGCATTTGCCTGGAACTCCGTTGCCTGATGGATCAATTCCTCAACGAATCCTTGGGACATCACGAAGTTGATGGTTCCTACATTGTTGCCCGCCAGGTAGCCCTGGAGGGCGGTGACGGGGTGGGATAGGGTGATGACGTTTTGATGGAGCTTGTCGGAGTGGAAAATACTGGACCAGTTGGCCTTGCCCATCAAGCTTTCTTGGATATAATCCCGATCGGCGATGCTTGTCCCCACAAGGGACTTGTCGGTGGAATAAACGATCCGTCCCTTCGGGTCTGTCAAGAAGAAGTTCAAATAGCCATATTCCCTGGTGGTCTTCTTGGCCAGTTCATCGATGATGTCATAGCGTTCTGCCCATTCCGGCGAGTTTTCATCCCCTTGCAGTTCGGCAAGGATGGTCAGACTCCTCTGGACATTCCTCGTGGATGCGAGGACCTGGGCATTTTGGTCGTGACTTTGAAAAAAGGCGCTCAGGCTTTCGATGGTCATGCCGAGGGAGACTTCATGGCCGGCTAGGGTTTCCTGGTGGAGGAGATTCTTTGCATTATGATAGGTGTACACACTCATAAAACCAATGGGGATGAGGCTTAGGACGACAAACATGAGGAATAGCTTGGTCCTCATTTTCAGGTGGGCAAACAATTTGACGACCTCCTTGTGTCAAATAGGATCGACTTATTTGATTGTTTCCGCTCCTTTCTGTGGGGCGCCGAATCTATGGATGGGGGGGATACTAATGTTTGAAAAGATTCTAGGCAAACCACCAGGTAAGATTAATGTGATTGGGGTCACATTCTTATGTTATGACTATAGAGCTGAAATGTCAACACAATAGTATTGCAAGGAGGACATTTAACCGGGTGACAGACGAAGGTTCCAAAGTGTTGCTGAAGAAGAAATAAAGCAGTGATAATTGCGGCAAGGATGACAAAGAAGTGGACCGGGGGTGGGCAAGTGGATTTTGTCACCAGGCTGATTGAACTCAGGCAAAGGCGGGGGTGGACCCTGTCCGATTTGGCCAGGCGATCGGGAGTAAGCCAGTCATATCTGAGCGCCTTGGAGCGAAGGAAGAGGGTTCCAACCATTCGGACCATTCAGAGGATCTGTCAAGGAATGGGTATGAGGTTGTCGGATTTCTTTGCGGAAAAGGAGCAATTTGATGATGCATCCCTGGCCATACTAAGGCGTTGTGCCTCGCTGAGCCATAAACAAAAGATGAAGCTTGCGGCTTTCCTGGCAAGCTTGGAGGAGGATTGACCGTCAGGAACAGCAAGGCAGCTCCTAAAAATAGGAGCTGCCAAAACGCTTCCGCTAATGGGATCCCGCCGGCTGAAAAACGAGGGGCACCATGTGGAAAAGCTCCGCGATGTGCTCCCTCTGCGGGTCAAGGATGGCTTGCAGGCTGATGCCGACTAGGGCTCCGAGGAAGATCCGGGCC
>JAAZLZ010000377.1 GCA_012799075.1 Bacillota bacterium | reverse complement strand
CAAGAAGGGCCTCCCGCTCTTGTTGATAGCTCAAGGCTCCAAACCCGGTGAGGGCTTCAATTCGCCTGACACCGGCAGCAATGCTCCCTTCCGAAACGATCTTGAATGGGCCAATCTCTCCTGTGGCGGTTACATGGGTGCCCCCACAAAGCTCCCTGCTGTACTCACCAATGGAGACCACCCTCACTCGATCCCCGTACTTCTCCCCGAATAGAGCGATCGCGCCCAATTCTTCCGCTTTGGCCATCGGCATTTCCTCAGCCGACACAGGCAAATTGGCCAGGATGTGCCCGTTGACCATCTTTTCCAGCTGCTTGAGTCCCTCCGAGGCAATCCCTTCGAAATGGGTGAAGTCAAAGCGAAGCCGATGGGGATCCACCAAAGACCCCGACTGGGCGACATGTTCTCCCAACAGCTTCCGCAAAGCTTTATGAAGAAGATGGGTGGCTGTATGATTACGGGCCGTCGCCTGGCGGGAATATCGATCCACCGTGGCCAACACCACCTCGCCCACCCTTAACGAACCCGAGGTGACCTCTCCGCGGTGAATGATCGCAGCCCCAATCCGCTGTGCATCCTCCACATTGAACTGACCGTCCTTGGCGGTGATGGTGCCGACATCGGCCTGCTGCCCGCCCCCGGTCGGATAGAAGGGGGTTATATCCAGCACCACGTCCACCTTTCGGTTTGCCTCAACCTGAGGAACCGACTCGTGATCCACCAGCAGAGCAAGGATCCGGGCTTCCCCCTCCAAACGCCTATAACCGATGAATTCCGTCTCAAGCCCAAGGGCTTCTGCAACGTTCTCCGTCTCATCTCCCAGATAGCCCGTCTTCCGATGGGCAGCCCGGGCCCGGTCCCGTTGTTCCATCATGCCTCGTCGAAAACCTTCTTCGTCCACCCTATAGCCCGATTCCTCAGCTATTTCCTTCGTCAATTCCAGGGGAAAACCATAGGTATCATAAAGTCGAAAGGCATCGGCCCCCGAAATCTCCTGGGCACCCTTTGCCTCAAGCTCCTCCATCAATTCCGTCAGAATGGCCATCCCTTGGTCTAAAGTCCGATGGAATCGATCCTCTTCCAACTCGATGACTTTGTAGATATAATCGGCCTTACCCACCAGTTCCGGGTAGCCATCGCTCATGACTTTAATGACCACCGCGGCCAGTTCCTTGAGAAAGGCTCCTTCGATCCCCAATAATCGCCCATGGCGCACCGCCCTCCGCACGAGCCGCCGAAGAACGTAGCCCCTCCCCTCATTTCCCGGCAAGATGCCGTCGAGAACCATGAAGGTTACACCCCGGATATGGTCTGTCACCACTCTCATGGATACATCCACCGCCTTATCCTTGCCGTAGGCGGTGTTGGCAAGCTGGGACAAAGCATCAATGATGGGACGCACCAAATCGATCTCAAAGATGTTGTCAACCCGTTGCAGAAGGGTGCATACCCGATCAAGCCCCATACCGGTGTCAATCCCGGTCCGCTCCAAAGGCTCCAAGTTTCCAGCAGCATCCTGATAGAATTGAATGAAGACCAGGTTCCAAAACTCAAGGAAGCGGTCGCAATCACAGCCAGGGGCACAGTCAGCCCGTCCGCATCCGTATTGGATTCCCCGGTCAAAGTGCAGCTCCGAACAAGGGCCGCAAGGTCCAACTCCTATTTCCCAAAAGTTGTCCTCTCGCCCCAAGCGGACAATCCGGTCGATGGGAACCCCGATATCCTTGTGCCAGATGGCCTCTGCCTCATCATCATCGGTATATATCGTCACCCACAACTTGTCCGGGGAAAACTTGAGGTGCTGCGTCGTAAATTCCCAAGCCCACTCGATGGCTTCTTTCTTGAAGTAATCGCCGAAGGAGAAGTTGCCCAGCATCTCGAAAAAGGTGCCATGCCGGGCCGTCACCCCTACGTTCTGGATGTCTAACGTGCGTAGACACCTTTGGCACGTGGTAATCCGAGGACTGGGGGGTTCTTCTTTACCTAGGAAATATGGCTTAAAGGGCACCATGCCCGCCCCGGTGAGAAGCAAAGTGGGATCCCCCGCTGGTACTAGGGAGGCGCTGGGCAGACGGCGGTGTCCCTTACTTTCAAAAAAGCGCAAGAAGTTTTCTCTAAGTTCGTTTCCAGTCCAGCTTTCCAAACGAAACCCTCCTCGGTCTCGTAAACTTTCATTTCTTACCAGTTTCTACCGCAATTTACACCCTTCATGATACCCAACTGGAATTCCTTTGTCAAACAAGTTTCCTGTTTTCCCTGTGCCACCAAAAGGACAACAGCACCCGCCCAACGGCGGTTGCGGGAACGGCAATGAGCAATCCAAGGATGCCAAACAGCTCACCCCCGGCCAGCAAGGCGAAAATGACCACTAGGGGATGGAGCCCAACCCTATCACCCGTAATTTTCGGCACCAACACACTGGCTTCGAACTGATTGGCCGCGGTAAAAAGGACCAACACCCACACCACCTTCCAAAAAGACTGGACAGAAGCCAAAAGCAAAGCGGGAACCGCGCCAATGATGGGCCCAAAGTAGGGAATCAGGTCGAATAGACCCGCAATCAAACCAATCAGCAAGGCATACCGGACTCCGATCAAGCTAAGACCCAAGGTCAGCATAACGGCCATGGCACACGATACGATGAGCTGACCCCGTATGAAGCCGTTCAAGACTCGATTGATCTCACTTAGCAGGCGCAAAACATCACTGCGGCTGTGGACGGGCACCAAATTGAGCACCTGGTCCTTTAGCAGGGACCGATCCCGGAGAATGTAATAAGCGATAATCGGAGCCACAATCAAGCTCATGACCCGACTCAATAAAGCCACGGTAATCTCCACCACCCGCTCGGCAAAGAACTCTAAGCCCTGTTGCAGCCTGGTAAACAAATTGGAAATAGCATCCTTGACCGTCAGGGGCACTTCTACCCTGCGCATGCGGCGCAGCATCCCCTGGGCCAGTCTCTCCCACCGAAGGGCCTGTTGTGGCAGAATCACCAAGATTTGTTCAATTTCATCCCGCACGGCGGGCAGCAGCCAGGCAATGACCATCCCAATCAGCGCGGCAAAAAGAAGATAAACCAGCAGAATGGCCACCGAGCGGGGGATGTCTTTCTTCTCTAGGGTCGTCACTAGAGGATGGGCCAAGTAGACAACTAGCAGGGCAAAAATAAAGGGTGTAAAGGCCCCTCTAACCCGATATAAAAAAAGCAAGACGACCCCTATTATTAAGAATACCATCACTTGCCTGATCCTCAAAGCCTGTGACCACCCATCTTCATAGATGACTTTATTATTCGCTAAGGCCCACAAAAAAACCACTTCCCGGCAGAGAAGTGGTTTGGCAACAGTGTCCGGCCTACTTGACGATGCCGGCCAGGGTCTTTTCCACGGCTTTGCGTCCTGAACGATAGGCCACGTTCAACCTGTCTGCGCTGTGCTCCAAAGCCCTGCGTGCCCCTTTGCCCCTTTGGGTCAAGCGACGGCGCAAGATTCTCCCACCCAGGGGAGCGGTGCGAACCACATAGAATAACGCCAAGCCGACTCCCAGAATGGTCCCGCTTAGAAGACCGCTCCAGAAGCGGTTGCGAGTTCCCCACAAAGACATCGCCTTCACTCCCTTCTCTGGCTCCATCCATATTATGTCCCTGGACAAGCGCGCCAATGCCTGCCTGAGAGGAAGGCAAATGATGGTCAGTCCAACTTGGAAGTGATGATGCCCCCTCCAACCACCACATCACCCTGATACCAAACAGCCGACTGACCGGGAGTAATAGCCCGCTGGGGCTCTTCAAACTCGGTGATGATCCCCTCAATCGTCGGGCGGATCATTGCCGGTGCAGGCTTGATGTTGTAGCGGATCTTTGCTTCCACCTTCAATGGCCCGCCAAGATGGGGGATGGCAATGAAGTTCACATCTTCAGCAAGCAAAGCCCGGCCAAAGGCCGCCTTTTCTTGCCCCACCACCAAGGTGTTGCTTTCCGGCCGGATATCCACAACGTACATGGGAACTGGCGTACTTAAGCCAAGTCCCTTCCGTTGCCCGATTGTATAAAAAGCAATGCCTTGATGGCGTCCCAACAGATTCCCTTCTGTGTCAACGATGGGTCCCGTGCTTAGGCTTCCAGGCGCGTACTCCCGCAGAAATCGCCGATAGTCATTGTCCGGAATGAAACAAATGTCTTGACTCTCTGGTTTTTGGGCGATCCGCAACCCGAGGGCCTCTGCCTTTTTGCGGGTATCGTCTTTGGTGAATTCCCCCAAGGGGAAGAACAGCTGGGCCAGCTGCCGTTGGGTCAATCGGTAAAGGGCGTAGGACTGATCCTTTAATGGGTCCTTCCCTTTCATCAGCACATGACGTCCGTTAATGGTCTTCAGACGCACATAATGTCCTGTCGCCAGCTTGTCGGCTGCAAGGGCCAT
>JAAZLZ010000376.1 GCA_012799075.1 Bacillota bacterium | reverse complement strand
CTTGTAAGTCTCATCTGGGTTGTTGCGAAAATCTCGTTCTTTCATTGTCCTTTTCGCCTTGGCTAACAACTGCTGAAGATACCTCAAGCAGAAGTAGAGCACTTGGGTCGAGCATTAGTACCTCGCCATCACCATCAATGGAAGGAGAGGGCCTCATCGAAAACACCGCTTTCAAGATCAAATAGCAGATCGGGGATTTCTGTTCTTGGGGTATCCACCGGCCGCCTGATTGGGTTCTTGGGTAGTGGTGGAACATAGATGTTCCTTTCCGGTGGTTGGATGATCCAACGGTGTCTGCAACTGTCAAATGTTTCTAAGGAGACTTCTCGGCACCGTTGAAACAGATACATAAAAGCCTGCTATATGTCATTCTTCGCGCGTTGATGCGACTTCATCCACGCATCCCAATTCAACGGCAAAATCAAACAGCCTACCCAACCACCGGATGAAGGAGAATGCTAAGGGGCCGTGCGCATCCAGATATCCCTGCCTTAAAGCCAGCCCCATAGGTGAACCAGGTGTCTTCTGCCATGCGAGGTACGTATGAACAACTGCTTTGCTTCTTTGAGTCTCCGGAAATCTGCGTTCAGATATAGGAATTTGATCCACCGCATCTGATGCCATACGCAGTAGCCTAGAATCGTCAGCCGATGCCAAAGAAATGACAAAATCCTCTAGGATTCCAGAACCCACATTGTCAGGCCAGATCCAGACCCCAACATCGGGCCTTCCTGTCTGAGATATTATAGTGCCACCCGGCTTTGGAGTCATTGGCATGTCCTCATAGCCTGCTCCTTTCAGCTTTCCGTGGATTGACTGCCATCGAGAATGCAAACTTGTGTTTGCATCAGCCACGATACCTAACACTTGGAGCTCACTGGATTTTAGATAGACGGGAATCCTTCTCAGGAGCTCATCGACTCCGCCTTCGCCCCGTTCCTTGAGGCTAAAAGCGTTGTTAGGAACCCCAAACATGCGGCAAAGCTGACAGACGACATGCCAATCGTCAGATCCCTCCACCAATAACCACGCCTCCGTCATATTAGCGCACCTCGATTCCGTCCGCTGTCACGATATCCAGTTCCTGTTCTGTGAACTCCACTCCGGAAATCTTGCCTTTCCGGTTCTCAAGGCGAATCAGGGTGCTTTTCATGTCCGCACGATAATCAGTGGCTGCCCTTCCAAACGCTTCTACACAATCCCAGCTATGGGTTGTTGCGAAGACCTGCACCTTTGATCTCCGTGCAACGTCGAATATGAACCTCCACAGCTTTGGAAGAGCCGTGTAATGGACTCCGTTCTCAATCTCATCAATGAGTAGAAGCCCGTTCCTAGCACTCAGCAATGCCAAAGCTAGGCTCAATATGCGCTGGGTGCCTTCGCCCATACTGGTTACAGGTACTGGCTTTTCAAGATCGCTCACCTTGATTACAAAGATGCGCCCACCGCCGTACCTCGCTGATGCTTCCCTGCGCTGCGCCGCCACTAGACTCAAGCCTTGGGCTGTGGGCAGCACTAACCTCAGCGAAGACAAAACTTCATCCTCGAGGTCTGTTAGAGCTATACGGTCCCATAGCCTCCCAGCATCGTAAGGATCGAGTCCCCCGCTAGGAACATACATCACAGGCAGGCGTTCTTGCTGCGGTCGCACTCTGGGGCTTGGGTAAAAGGGTGCTTTTTCCTTGAGCGGGTAGACCAAATCCCGAGTAGACCAATTTGATACCAGCAACGCCGGTTCGGATTCTAGGTCGGGATATTTGAGCGGAACCACTCGCCGGGGTCCCTCGGCATTGTCCTCTAGACGATACCATCCCGGTCTTATGGTTACAGCGGACTTATGATCATCTAGCGGGCCTAGTTTGATTGCATTATCCGCATCCATGCGAAATCCATGGAAAAGAAACCCGAAAAGCTCACTCGCACCCTGTTCCTGCGCTAAGGCAAAGTTATACTCTTGGCGATACTCCACCAGCTTCAGCATTGTAGACGGGTTTCCAGCCTCAGCGTACAGGTACATGGCTTCAAGTAGCGCTGATTTGCCTACACTGTTCCGTCCAACGATTAGGTTCACATTTCCTAGTCGTTGTAGCCTTAGATCAAAGAAGCATCTATAGTTGCTGATGCCAAAATTGGCTAATAGTAGACTCATTGAAATCCCCCCTTGCCCCTATACCAAGACGTTCTTTGACACGGCCCCGATTCCTGCATCCGCTACCACAGGGGAGCCAACCCGGCTTATAGGGGGCGCCCCCTTCATTATCCCATTCAAACCCTTTTGGGCAGGAAAGCTGTCACTTTCTCGTATTCAATATCCGATAGTCTCTGCACCAAAAAGACCCACCCACCGAGGAGTATATACGTGATTTCTGTGGGCCTCGTCATATTGACAACATTCTTCTGCAATCTTCCGGACTTGGGGGACCGCTTTCTCTAACTTGATAGTACTGCCAAGCTTGCGTCTGGTTGTG
>JAAZLZ010000375.1 GCA_012799075.1 Bacillota bacterium | reverse complement strand
TATACCCCCATAATGAAATGGTGGGCTTAGGTGGACTCGAACCACCGACCTCACGCTTATCAGGCGTGCGCTCTAGCCACCTGAGCTATAAGCCCTCCGAAAGACATGTTCATCTTAGCTTCAATCGAGAAAAATGTCAAGGGGGAGCGCCAGGGCTGCTACGCAGCTAGGACGTACTTCAGGACTAGCAGCAGGATTACCCCGGGTATTCCTAAAAATCCTGCCACTAAGGCGGTAATCGGATTGATGGGCAGGTAAACCCCAACGAACATCCCAAGGAGATTGACCAGCCAAAGGAGCAAGCCGCCGATGACCCCGTTGATGAGCAGCCGGATGGCCAACCGCAAGGGAATGAGCAAGAGGCGGGCTAGGATGTAGAGCAGTACCAGCCCGAAGAGATAGGCGATGATCACCGTCAGTTCCATTTGTTCCCCTCCGCCCATGAGTGTGGCTGTCCCTTATCATGATATTATTCCAAGGGCCCAGGTATGCCTCAAGCATCACCGGTTCGATCTCGCACCCGCTTCAGTAAGTACATGTATCTCTTCTCAGCAGCTTGCATCGCGTAGATGGCATAATCCACCAGCGCGGGGTCCGTCACATTCTCGAAGTAATCGCAAGCTCCCACCCATTCCTGATGGGCTTCCTGCACAACGGTCAGGTCGTCTACATCGGCTTCTTCTTCAAACAAGCGGATTTGGCGATTAACCACATCCCATAAACCAGCCCAAAGCTCCCTGCCGTTCATCCCCTCGTCATCCCCCTTTTAGTAGGAGTATGGCCTAAACGAGGGGCATTAATGCACTATTTTGGTTAGAAATTACAGTTCCCGGCGTCCTTCCAGGGCTTTGCCCAGGGTGACTTCATCAACATACTCCAAGTTGCCGCCCACCGGCAGTCCGCTGGCCAGACGGCTGACCCGATAGCCCATGGGCTTTAGCAGCCGGGCAATGTACATAGCCGTAGCTTCCCCTTCCACCGTCGGATCGGTGGCCAGGATGATCTCCTTGATCTCTTCCTTTTGCAGGCGCACCAGGAGTTCTTTGAGCTTAATATCGTCAGGACCGATGCCCTCCATGGGGGAGATGGTTCCGTGGAGCACATGGTAAAGCCCTCGGTACTCCCGGGTCTTCTCCATCGCAAAGACATCCCGGCAGTCCCCCACCACGCACAAAAGACTCCGATCCCTGGCATTATCGGTGCAAATCCGGCAAGGATCGGTATCGGTGATGTTAAAGCAATGGGAGCAGTAGAAGCTCTTTTCTTTGGCTTCGATGAGGGCTTGGGCCAGGCTGTGCACATCCTCCCGACGAAGGGCAATGATGTGGAAAGCTAGGCGCTGGGAGGTCTTGGGACCTATCCCTGGAAGCCTGGCCAATTCCTCCGTCAACCGGGACAGAGGGCGCGGATAATAGATCATGTCTTCACCTCTAGAAGGCGCCGGGCAAGTTCAGGGAACCCGTCACTTTTTCCATTTCCTTGTTGGCCATCTCCCGAGCTTTTGTAAGCCCGTCATTGACGGCAACCAGGACTAAGTCCTGGAGCATCTCCAAATCATCGACCACTTCTTCATCGATGGTGATGGATATCAGCTCCTGCTGACCGTTGACCACCGCTGTGACGGCGCCGCCTCCGGCGGTGCCCTCGACGGTCTTTTGCTCCAGCTCCTCTTGGATCTTAATTAGCTGCGCCTGGGCCTTCTGGACCTGTTTCATCATCTGCCGCATATTCTTCATCTTTGTCCCCCTCCCCAGAATCAACATCGCCCCTACTTACGTTAATGACCCGTCCCCCAAAGAGTTCAACAGCGGCTTTGACCACCGGATCTTCCAGGGGGTCTGCCGGCTCTCCTGGCGGGTTTTCCACCGGGGCTGTCTCGCCGGTGAAATAGCATTTAAGCCGGACGGTGCACTCCAAGGCGCGGGATAGGATCTTCTCGACGGCCTCCTTGTTGCTCTCCTGCTCTACGCTTGCTTTGTGAAATCCCCGGTCTTCAGGAAATTCAACCTGGAGAATGCCATCGGCAAAGGAAACAGGTCGTCCCTCCCGCAGGAAGGCCTGCAGGTCTGCCCGTTTGGCCGCTCGCAGACATTCTAGCAGCTCATCCCACTGTTTCACGACAGCAGGTTCTTGCACCGGCGGCTCCTCCGGCTGCGGCATATCCTCCCGGGGCGGCATCGCCTCTTCCCGGGGTTTCTCCCGCTGCCGCACAGGTCCTTCTTCAAGCCTTGCTATTCGTTCTTCAAGGTATGCGAGTCTTTCTTCAATTTCCCCTTGGTCTTCAGCCATCGCCCCCCTGACCACCACCATCTCGAGGATGATCCGGACTCGGGAAGCCCAGCGCAGCTCCTGTAAGGCCGCACTGCAGATGTCCAGCAGCTTCAAGAGCCGATTGAGCTCGACTTCTTTGGCCTGGCTTTCAATTAGGGGCAAAATCTCCGCCGGGGCTTCCACTAGTTCTTTGGTTCCCCCCGCGGCAATGATCAATACGTCCCGCCAGTGTCCCATCAGCTCTTTCAGGAAATGGGCCAGGTCTTTGCCTTGTTCTTCCAAGGCCTTGATTTCAGCTAGGGCCTCCCCTATTTCCCCCTGGACAACGAGCGAGGCAAACTCGGCTACTTTTTCCCGGGTTACGGTTCCCAGGGCTTCCACTACTAATTCTTGGGTCAAGGGCCCATTGGCATAGGCGATGCATTGATCTAGTATCCCCAGGGCATCCCGCATGCTGCCATCCCCATGATGGCCAATCACCATCAGGGCTGCTTCTTCGGCTTTGATCTTTTCTTGTTCCGTCACATAAAGCAGCCGCTCCGCAATCTCCTGGACTGCAAAGCGTCTAAAATCAAAGCGCTGGCAGCGGGACAGGATGGTCATGGGAACCTTATGGACCTCGGTGGTGGCTAGGACAAAGACCACGTGGGGAGGCGGCTCCTCTAGGGTTTTCAACAGAGCGTTGAAGGCCTCCGGTGTTAGCATATGAACTTCGTCGATGATGTATATCTTGTGGGAGCCTTGGGTGGGAGCAAATTTGACGTTCTCCCGCAGGTCCCGCACTTCATTGATCCCGCGGTTGGATGCCCCGTCAATTTCGATGACATCAACGCTAGAGCCCTCTGCAATCAACCGACAGTTGTCGCAAAGACCGCAGGGTTCGGGAGTCGGTCCCTTTTCGCAGTTGAGTCCCTTGGCTAAAAGCCGGGCAACGGTCGTTTTTCCCGTCCCGCGGGGACCGGCAAAGATATAGGAATGGCCTATCCGCCCACTCCTCAAGGCATTGCTTAGCGTCTGTACGACATGGCGCTGCCCGACCACATCGGAAAAGGTCTGGGGACGCCACTTTCGGTACAGGGACTGGTAACCCACTTCATCCCCCTCCTGTACCATGCATCTCAGGGCTTAGTTCGATAACCCCTACCTGTTATCCTTTTCTATGTTTGGCGACAAAAAAAGGCCGTGCACCAGCCTTCGATCTGCCCTTCCAGGCGTTACCCAGGCAGTTGGCTCCGACCAGGCGCCCTTGCGGCACACAGGGGGCTTCACTTACCGCTGCTTCCTTCCGGACCTGACGGGGTTCATGAAGTCCTGTTGCGCAAGACCCAATCCTCAACACTACTTACCTGGGCCTGACCCCACAAGGGACAGACCTGGGGCTGGAATTCGACCCCGCTATAGCGGATTGCGGGTACAGGGCACCGCTACCTCCCCGTCTAGCACGACCAAACGTATAAAAATGGCGGAGGAGGTGGGATTCGAACCCACGAGGGGCGTACACCCCTACACGCTCTCCAGGCGTGCTCGCTAGTCCACTACGAGACTCCTCCGCGTAAAGCTATTCTGCTGGCGGAGAGGGAGGGATTTGAACCCTCGGGACACAGAGTGTCCAACGGTTTTCGAGACCGCCTCGATCGTCCGCTCCGACACCTCTCCAGGCTACTCTAGAAAGCGCTTAAATTGTAACATACATCAGGGAAGTCGTCAACGTACTGGCTGGCTCCCAAAACAGGCCAAGGTTTGGTTCATAGCACTTGGTGAGAAATGAGGATTAATCGCAAACACCATCTGAGTGACCAACAACCTAAGCTGACCCCGAAAGGAGATGGTCAACCAGTGACAGGTTCAAGGAGTTCCCCGGTTCTCATCAGGAAGGAATATCCCTCCAAACAGTCGAGATTACATCCCCTGCCCATTGGGGATAGCCCACTTCGGCCTTAATAAAGAGCTATAACATAGGCAAGAACCCGCCAAGCGGCGTTGAACCTTGAATGCAGTTGCCGGATGCAATCGACCAGAAAACCTCGTCAGTGAGGAGTATTCATAGGTGTTCCGGACCAGTGAGGGTAAGACC
>JAAZLZ010000374.1 GCA_012799075.1 Bacillota bacterium | reverse complement strand
CTTCGCTAACCTAAATCCCGTCGTGGGCTCCGAACAGGGGGGAACCCGACCTGTCCTTATCCTCCAGAACGATATCGGGAACCGCTACAGCCCAACGACCATCGTCGCCCCCATCACCTCCCGGATCAGGAAGGCTAAGCTGCCCACCCATATCGAGCTGTCAACTGAAGCATATCCTATCGAACGGGATTCGGTCATCTTGCTCGAACAAGTGCGGACCATCGACAAGCGGCGCTTGAAGGAGAAGGTGGCAGAGCTTGACGGCAAGACCATGGAAAAGGTCAACGAGGCCCTTAGCATCAGCCTTGGTCTGATAAAGTTCTAAGGGGGAAGGGGTATGCGGCCGATTATTGGCATCAGCTGCGGGAGGGCTGGGGAGCACTACCAGGCATCCGCCAAGGTGGTGGAGGCCCTCTGGGAGCAAGGGGGCCTTCCTTTCATCATTCCTGCCGCTGCTGATCCGGAAGAATACATGGAATATCTGCAGGGACTCATCATCCCCGGGGGAGGAGACTTAGATCCGGCTTACTACGATCAAGACCCCCACCGGGGTTTAGGAGTCGTCGAACCCGAGCGGGATCGGCTGGAGATGGGGCTGATCAAGGGCGCAATCGAGCGGGGCATGCCGATCTTGGGCATCTGCCGGGGCTGTCAGCTCCTCAATGTGGCCGCGGGGGGAGACTTGATCCAGGATCTAGGGGATGGGTACCACCAGCACAGGCAGCAGGCGCCCAGGGCCCATCCGAGCCATTGGATCAAGATCGCTTCCGGGTCCCTCCTGGCCAAGCTATTGGGGCCAGGCCCCTTGCGGGTCAATAGTTGCCATCATCAAGGAATCGGCCGGTTGGGGTCTTTGACCCCGGCGGCCTGGTCCAACGACGGTCTGATCGAGGCCATCGAGGGCGAGGGCTTTACCCTCGGGGTTCAGTGGCATCCCGAATGGCTGCCCGAATCCATGGGCCTTTTTCGGGGCCTCATCCAAGCTGCGAAGGGGTGGAAGGCATGAAGCCAGAGGTAGTGGCCTATAGGGGAGAAATACCGGAAAGTGTACATAATATCCACTATGTAGTTGTCGATCGGCTGGGAAGGGAAATCGCCTCGGGGGGCAATGGCGATCTGGTCACCTACTGGCGCTCCGCGGCCAAGCCCATCCAGCTTCTGCCCCTGGTCGAAGGGGGAGGGGTGGAGAAGTTCGGGCTGGAAAATCGTCACCTGGCGGTGATGGCCTCATCCCATAACGGGCAAAAAGAACATGTGGACGCGGTGGGGGAGATCCTGGAGCGAATCGGCATGACGGAAGATGCCCTAGCCTGTGGGGCCCATGCTCCGTGGGATGGGGATGCAGCTTCGGAACTGGTCAAACGGGGCGAAAAACCCCGGGCCATCCACAACAACTGCTCGGGCAAACATGCAAATATGCTTGCCCTGTGCCGGTTGAATGGCTGGGATGCGGAGGGGTACTATGAAAGGGAGCACCCTGTCCAGAAAAGGATCCAGGAAGAGGTCCGGTGCTTCACCGGCCTGTCCCAGGAAGATTTGATTTTGGGGACCGATGGGTGCGGCGTGCCTGTCTTTGGTCTTTCCCTGCGGAGGATGGCCTGGGCCTACGCGCTCCTTGCCGATCCGAGGGATTTGCCGAGGAAGAAAGGCGAGGGAGCAAGGCAAATCACCAAGGCCATGGCGAGTAATCCCATGCTTGTGGCCGGTAAAGGCAGGCTCGATACGGAACTGATGGAAGCAGGCAGGGGTAAGATCGTGGCCAAGCTAGGCTCGGAAGCGGTGTATTGCATGGCTCTGCTTGATCGGGGCTGGGGGATTGCCCTCAAAGTCGAAGACGGCTCCCTCAGGGCCTTGGGCCCGGCGGTGATGGCTTTGCTGGCCAAGTTTGACATCTTGCCCGAGGCCCTGCCCCGGTGGCGCCGGGTGATGCTCCGCAACCATCGGGGAGAAGTCATCGGGCACCTTGCGGCCCGGGGGATTGATTAATGATCAAAGTCCATTCCGTGGAAGAAATGGAAAAGCTCGGGGCAACGACGGCCAGCTTATTGGGCCCTG
>JAAZLZ010000373.1 GCA_012799075.1 Bacillota bacterium | reverse complement strand
GAGAAGGCCGGTCTTTATCTTTTCCAACGGATAAGGCGCCCTACCAACTGGAAGGTGTAGAGGTCTTAACGGCGCTGTCTGCTTCTTCCTATGGCCTGACTCGCGAGGAAGGCGAACGGCGCCTTGCTGATTATGGACCCAATGAGCTGGTTGAAGAACCGCCGCCGGGGTTTTGGGTTCGCCTGGCCGACCAGTTGAAGGAGACTCTAGTACTGGTTCTGATTGCCGCAGCGGTGATTTCCGGCTTCCTGGGGGAAATACTCGATGCGGTGGTCATTATGGCCATCGTCATCCTTAATGCCATGCTGGGCGTGATCCAGGAGAGCAAAGCGGAGCGTTCATTGGAGGCTTTGCGCAAATTGACCCAGCCCCATGCCCGGGTGCTGCGGGAGGGACGAGAGACCTCCTTGCCGGCCCGGGAGCTCGTCTTAGGAGACATCGTCTTATTAGAAGCAGGGGACCAGCTCCCAGCTGATATCCGGCTTCTAGAGACGGCAGCCCTCCGGGTCGATGAGGCCGCCCTGACGGGCGAGTCGGTCCCTGTGGAAAAGACCACCGAGGCCCTTTCTTCGCGGGCCCTGGCCGATAGGACCAACATGGCCTTCATGGGCACCGTCGCTTCTGCCGGGCGAGGTGTGGGAGTAGTCACGGCCACGGGCATGAATACTGAACTGGGCAAGATCGCAGCCATGATTCACCGTACTCGCCCCCAACCCACCCCCCTCCAGCAAAGATTGGGGGAACTGGGCAGGATACTTGGTCTTGGTGCGGTCGCCCTAGTCATTTTGGTGTTCTTCATCGGCATCAGACGGGGTGAGCCCCTCCATGAGATGTTTCTAACCGCGGTGAGCTTGGCAGTGGCGGTGATCCCCGAGGGACTGCCCGCTATTTCAACCGTCACGCTAGCCTTAGGAGTCCAGCGGATGCAAAGACGCAATGCCATTATCCGTAAATTGCCAGCGGTGGAAACCCTTGGCACCGCGACGGTTATTTGCTCGGACAAAACGGGCACGCTCACCCAAAACAAGATGACTGTCAAGAAGATCTATGTCGGCGGCCGTTATGTCGAGGGGTTTGACCACATCGATCTCCTCCTGGCAGCAGGGGCCTTGGCCAATGATGCTCGTCTCTATGAAGACGGCGAAGGTTTTGGCGATCCGACGGAGCTGGCCCTCCTTGTTGCCGCCAAAAAAGGAAACCTGGATGGGAACATCTTGAATGAGGAGTATCCCCGTCTAAGGGAAATTCCCTTTGACTCGGAACGGAAACTAATGAGCACCTTGCATCGGTGGGGAGCTCCCCTGCCGTGGGGGGAACCAGCCCCTTATCTTTCCATCACCAAGGGCGCCCCTGATCGGGTGCTGCCCCTTTGCACCCGGGTCTTTTGGGACGGTGAGCTTCGACCTTTGGATGAACCCTTGCTCGATGAGCTTTACCGGGCTAATGGCCAGCTTGCCGGCGAAGCCTATCGGGTGTTGGCCGTTGCCGTGCGGCCGTGGTCCAAGGAGCCCCAAGAGGAAGAATTCGAGGAGGGTCTTGTCTTCCTCGGTCTCATGGGGATGGTGGACCCTCCGCGGGAGGAAGCCCATGAGGCCGTTCGCCTTTGCCACCAAGCGGGCATCCGCCCCATCATGATCACGGGGGACTTCTCCGATACCGCCTTGGCCATAGCTGCCCAGTTAGACATTGTCCCCTCAACCAAGGCCAAGGCGATCACCGGTCAGGAATTGGACCAGATGGACTCCCAGGAGCTGGCTGCGGTGGTGGAGAATGTCAATGTCTTTGCCCGGGTGGCGCCCCATCACAAGCTGAGAATCATTGAAGCCCTACAGGAGAAAGGCCATGTGGTGGCCATGACGGGAGACGGGGTCAATGATGCTCCGGCTTTGAAACGGGCGGATATTGGCGCAGCCATGGGAGCCAGCGGCACCGATGTGGCCCGGGAGGCCTCGGATTTGGTCTTGGTCGATGACAATTTTGCCACCATCGTGGCCGCCATCGCCGAGGGACGCACTATTTACGCCAATATCCGCAAGTCCATCCAGTACTTGCTGGCCTGCAACATGGGTGAGCTCTTGGCCATCACGTCCGCAATCTTTATGGGGATTGGCCGTCCTCTAACGGCTATCCAAATTCTTTGGGTGAACCTGATCACCGATGGTCTGCCGGCTTTATCATTAAGCGTTGAGCCGGCGGAAAAGGGGATCATGAAGCGAAAACCCCGACCCCCCAAACAAGGTGTCTTTGCCCAAGGGTTGGGGACCCGGATTCTCGTCCACGGAGTCCTCATCGGAGGGGTAAGCCTGTTTGCCTACCGGTGGGCCTTATCGAATTGCGGTCTGGAGGTTGCTCGCAGCGCTACCTTTGCCGTTCTGGCCTTGTCCCAGCTCTTCTATTCTTTCAGCGCCCGCTCGGCAAAGGATGGTCTGTTTGACCTGGGGCTGCTCAGCAACCCCCAGACTATCTATGCTTTCCTCGGTTCAGGGTTCCTCCAGCTTTTGGTAATGCTGGTTCCTGCCGCCGGGCCCATTTTCAACGTGGTGCCCCTAAGCCCTGGAATCTGGATGAGGGCCATCGGTCTGGCTTTGCTACCCATGCTGGTAGTGGAGACAGTCAAGTTCCTTCAGCGAGACGCTAAGTGATTTTGGTAAATGTTCTCTGTGGAACATAACATTGCCATTCTTGACAAATCTTGTGATAAGTGTTATGATTCCCTTGCGGCAGGATAAGAGAACCCCTAAGGGTATAATAACCTGCTGCAAGCTTCATTTGGGAGGAATGCAGTACAATGCTAGGAACAGTAAAATGGTTCAGCTCGGAAAAAGGCTATGGATTCATCGAACGGGAAGATGGAGGGGACGATGTTTTCGTTCACTACTCGGCTATCCAGGACGAGGGATTCAAAACCCTGGAGCAAGGACAGCAGGTTGAGTTCGACATCGTTGAAGGACAGCGGGGTCCGCAGGCAACCAGCGTTGTGAAGTTGTAGGGGGCGACCCCGGGGATATTGAAGGTACCCAGCCATCTAGATGGTCTGGGTACCTTTTTTGCATTCATAGGGTTTATCCCAGGATTTCCCGGGCCAACCTAATCCATGTCTGAATCTTACTCAGGTCCTGCTCCAATGTGCCAAGGGGAGCCAAGCTTCCTGCCCGTACGTAACCCTTGGTATGCCCGTTTTCAATCAGACCGTCCTTGTACTCCTGAAGCTTCGCGGCCATGGTTTCCTCGGAGGCATCTAAAATATCCCTTACGGAATTGACATCAAGCTCCAGGGATGCATGGGAGAAGAGCCTACAAGCCGTAGTCAAGTCTGTTTGGGGACTCACTTGAACCATTTTCAGCCCTGGTATGCGCTTGATTAGGGGCAAGAGGTCCGTGATATTCCCGCAGCTATGCCAGTATCCTGCACCTCCATGAAACTCGGCGATCTTGATCTCATGGGGCAGGACCATCTCTTCATACAGGGTCGGGGAAATCATCGGGCAGCAGACCTCATCGTTGTTCAAGTTCCCCCAGGCCTCATTGCTCCCAAGGAACTTGGCCCGCTCTTTGGTCCACCGGATGCGGTCTTCAACCAAGAATCCCAATAGGTCCCGAACGAACTCGGGATTTAGAATCAGGTCCATGAGCAAAGTATCGTAACCGCGCAAATGGACGGCCACGCCAAAGGGTCCCCTCCCGAGCTCGGGAAAGATTACCTGGAAATCATCGGGCAGGAGCTTGGTCAATGTCTCATAGAACTTATGCACCAGGGGCATTTGGCCTGTTTTATAGAAGTCAGCTGGCTCTAGCTTGGCCAGATCTTTGGTGTCCTTCAGAACCGGCTCACGGGCGGTCCAGGGATCCTTGGTGTCGCTGTAGAGGGTTACCGCACCGTAGAGTCCCGACTCAAAAGCTGCGCCCATGTAAATGGGGACGGCCTTTAGAATCGGGGTATCGTCCTGGAGCTCCTCAAACTGGTAGATCTGCTGCTTGAGGTAGTTCTTCAGGAAAGTTTCCGGGTCTGTGTAATACTCTTTGACGTTGTAATCGT
>JAAZLZ010000372.1 GCA_012799075.1 Bacillota bacterium | reverse complement strand
TGCCAGACTGCCAATAATCACCCCGGGCGGGGTGAGCTTGACTGCCACAAGCCGAGTCTCAGCACTCGGCTTGTTTCTGCAAAAAAATTGTGCATGGGGAGGTGAAGAAAATACTAGCAGCCCTGATCATATTAATTGCCTTATTAGCCGGCGTAGGCGGCTACGCCGTTCGCAAATATCTAGCCGAGGCCAAGATCGCATCGGCGGAAGAAGCTGTCAAGAGGATGCTGGCCGACGCCGAAAAAGAAGCTGAGGCCCGCAAACGAGAGTTGCTTTTGGAAGCCAAGGAAGAGTCCCATCGGTTGCGCAGGGATCTCGACCGGGAAATCAGGGAGCGGCGTTCGGATCTGCAGCAGCTGGAGAAGCGTTTGCTCCAGCGGGAAGAGATCGTCGATCGTCGGACCCAAAGCATTGAGGATAGGGAGCAGAACCTGAATCGCAAACAGTCTGAACTGGACAAGCGGGTTCAGGAAGTTGAAGAAACCTTGGAGGAGCAGACAAGGGTCCTGGAGCGTCTAAGCAGCATGACATCCGATGAAGCCAGAGAGCTTCTGCTGCAAAGGGTGGAACAGGACGTCCGGCAGGATGCCGCCTTGCTCATCAAGGAGATCGAAAATCAGGCCAAAGAAGAAGGGGAAAAACGGGCTCGCAAACTCATCGCCCTGGCCATTCAGCGTTATGCTGCTGACCATGTGGCGGAAACTACCGTGTCTGTCGTTACTTTGCCCAACGATGAGATGAAGGGGCGGATCATCGGCCGGGAGGGGAGAAACATCCGGACCCTCGAAACATTGACCGGCATCGATTTGATCATTGATGACACACCGGAAGCGGTCATTTTGTCAGGTTTCGATCCTGTGCGTCGGGAGATTGCCCGCATTGCCCTGGAGAAGCTGATCATCGATGGGCGGATTCATCCGGCGCGAATTGAAGAAATGGTTGAGAAGGCCAGGAAAGAAGTGGAGACCGTCATCAGGGAGGAAGGCGAACAGGCTACTTTTGAAGCCAATGTCCACGGACTGCATCCAGAGTTGGTGCGGATGCTGGGTCGATTGCGCTTCCGGACCAGCTATGGGCAAAACGTTCTGCGTCACTCGATCGAAGTGGCAGCCCTGGCGGCGATGATGGCCGCTGAATTGGGCGCCGATGAGAACCTGGCCAGACGAGCAGGTCTTCTCCATGATATCGGCAAGGCTGTGGATCATGAGATTGAAGGAACCCACGTCCAAATTGGTGTCGACCTACTGAGGAAGTACAAAGAAGATCCGGAAGTAGTCCATGCGGTCGCCTGTCACCACGGAGACGTCGAAGTCCAGACGGTGGAGGCCGTCCTGGTTGCAGCTGCGGACTCGATTTCCGCGGCTCGCCCTGGAGCTAGACGGGAGACCCTAGAGGCCTACATTAAGCGGCTTGAGAAGCTGGAAGGCATCGCTGACTCCTTTGATGGGGTGGAAAAGGCGTATGCCATCCAGGCTGGTCGGGAAGTCCGCATCATGGTAAAACCCGATAAGATCGATGATCTCGAAGCCCTCAAGGTGGCTCGAGACATCGTGAAACGGATTGAGCAAGAACTGGAGTATCCAGGTCAAATAAAGGTGACGGTGATTAGGGAAACCCGAGCAATTGAGTATGCAAAGTAAGGCAAGCGAGGCGGGGCGGTGCCCCGCCTATAACTTATAGGGGGAGGGGTCATGATGATTAGGCATTTGCTCAGGGAGGGGACGACGGATGAGCTGTCGAATTCGGCACAGTTTCTTGTTTCTGTGCTGGTGTGCTATCCAGAAGTAGCAACGGTCAAATTTCGCCCCCGCTCCCGGTCATTAACCCTTTCCTTTACCATGACCAAGGCGCTGACAGAGCAAGAAGCCTCCCTATTGACGGAGCACCTTGAGGAAGTCTTGGCAGTCTACTGGGAGCTATTTCAGTCGGAAGTACCGATTGAGGTCTGTCGGTTTTCCCATGAGGTATGGGATGAACTCACCCTGTTAGAGGTGGAGCGGGATGTGGACAGTCTGACCCAAGGAGAATTGGCGGTCCTGGTAGGTGTAATGCGGGAGGGCTTCCTCGAGGAGCTGATGGTCGATTCTCCATTCCTCGACGAAGATGAACGGATCCTTCAAGAAGAAGTGATGGAGGAAATCCTGGCGGAGGTGCGCCTGGATCGGAGCGGTAGAGAAGTCTTTGGATTTCGGGAAGAGGGTCGTGTCATCATATCTAATGAAAGCCGACGGAGATCGTTTTTGAGGTTCCGCTGATAATTTGGCAGATGGGGGAGATTATTCCGGTGCGCGTCCTGATGATAGGAGATGTGGTCGGTCGGCCCGGCCGCAATCTGTTGCGGCGGGTGTTGCCCAGGTTGAAAAAGGAACGGGACATCCAGTTTGTCATCTGCAACGGGGAGAATGCGGCTGGTGGATTTGGGCTTACTGCTCCGGTGGCGGAGGAATTATTTGCGATGGGGATTGATGTCCTAACCAGCGGCAACCATATCTGGGACAAGAGGGAGATCTATCAATTCCTCGAGGAAGATCCTAGGGTATTGCGACCGGAGAACTATCCGCCGGGAGTGCCGGGCAGGGGATGGGGCGTATTCCAATGCAATGATGTTCCTATCTGCGTCATGAACTTAGCTGGACGGGTTTTCATGGGCGAGCTGGACTGTCCCTTCCGGGCGGCAACCGATGTGCTTGGGCAAATTGCTAATAGGACACCAGTGGTGGTTGTGGACTTCCATGCTGAAGCCACTGCGGAGAAGGTGGCTATGGGATGGCACCTCGATGGCAAAGTGAGCGCCGTTGTCGGCACCCATACCCATGTCCAAACGGCCGACGCCCGCGTTCTTCCCCAGGGTACGGCCTACATAACGGATTTGGGGATGACAGGTCCCATTGATTCGGTAATCGGCGTTAGGAGGGAAATCATCCTCGAGCGATTTCATAATCAACTGCCGGCCCGCTTTGTGGTGGCCGGAGGCCCGGTGGTTTTGGGAGCGATGATCATCGATATCGATCCGGCATCGGGCAAGGCTCGGGGAATCGAACGCATCTGGGAAGTAAATGAGGAGACTAAATAGACAAAATTGCTTCCACAAAAAGAGGGTTTTGCCAGGTAATAGATAATATGTCTAGTATAATGGCAAACCATTGACACCACCGGAGGGGGTAGCGTTTGTGGAAGTCTTAAAGGTATCTACCAAGTCGAACCCCAACTCGGTAGCCGGAGCACTGGCCAGCGTCGTTAGAGAAAAGGGAGGAGCCGAAATTCAAGCGATCGGGGCGGGGGCCATCAATCAGGCGGTGAAGGCCGTGGCTATTGCCAGGGGTTTTGTGGCGCCAAGCGGGGTGGATCTGGTCTGTATCCCGGCGTTTACCGACATCATCATCGACGGCGAGGAAAGAACGGCGATCAAGCTGATCATTCAGCCTCGTTAATAGGACATTACCAGGGAGGGGGGCTCGTCTGGATAACAGGCGAGTCTTATTTTTCTGCCGCCTGGCAGGAGGGATTGGACGTTGATTTGCATTTTTGATGCCCACTGCGACACCTTGATGACGGCTAGAGAACAAGGGCGGACCATCTGGCAAGAATCCCAGGAAGGTCACGGGGACTTTCCCCGAATGCAGGCGGGAAGGGTGGCTTGCCAGATTCTAGCTTTATGCAGCAGCAGGGAGAAGGACTCATCGCCCCTCAATCAGGTGCTCATCGGCATCGCTGATTTGCACCGGGCCCTTGAAGAGCATCCAGGGGCCTTCTTAATCAGGGAAGCGGAAGACTGGCAACGACTAAGACAAGGCAAGTTGGGGGTCTTATTGGCCCTTGAAGGTTGCGATGCCCTCGAAGGGCGCCCGGAGCCCTTGGAGGTCTTGTTTGCCCTGGGTGTCCGCTGCCTTTCCCTCACCTGGAACTTGCGGAACGAGCTGGCCGATGGGGTGGGTGATGAAACCGGCGGCGGGGGCCTAACGAGAATGGGACGGCAGGTGGTGAAAAAGGCTATCCACCTGGGGATGGTCCTGGATGTATCCCATTTGAGCACCCGGGGTTTTTGGGATGCTATGGAAATGAATGAAGGGGTGTGGGTGGCTACCCACAGCAACTGCCGAGCCCTAATGGATCACCCTCGGAACCTGACCGATGACCAAATCAAGGCTATTGCGGCCAGGGACGGGGTCGTCGGCATCAATTTTTATCCTCCCTTCTTAACTACGGCTCCCCAGGCCACGATTTACGATGTAATCCGCCATATCCTCCATGTGGTGGAGTTGGTCGGTCCCGAGCATGTGGGGCTAGGTTCGGATTTTGACGGCATTGATGCTTGTCCCTTAGGACTGGAGGATGTGACCAAAATGCCCCAACTTGTCGAGTCCCTTGGTGAGGCGGGTCTTTCCCAAAGGGAGATAAGCTTGATCCTCTGGGAAAATTGGCTGCGGGTCTTCCAGAGGGTGGTATGAATGGGGCCTGCCCCTTTGGCGAAGACTAGAAGGGCAAAGGGGCGAGGTCCATGGATCAGGACAGGGAACTATATATGCGGATCAGAGAACGGATTGCGGCCAAACCCGGTGATGTGCTCACCGTGGGACAGATCGCTGAGATTGTGACCGACCCTGAAGTCGAAGCCCACGCAGCCCAGATCCAAGTGGGGACGGTGGAGGGCCCCCGGGGTTCTCTGCAGGTAATTTCTACCCTCGATGTCATCAAAGCCATTCGGAAGAGTAATCCTAATTTCCGGGTATTCCCCTTTGGCCCCGCCGCGGTCATCATCACTATCGATGGACCCGAGAAGCAAACCAACCTATGGAACTACCTGTACTTCGCCCTAATTTGGCTGCTGTTGTTCATTGGGGCGGGCATGGCCCTGATGAATTTCCATGCCGATGTGGGGATGGCCGAGGTTCACCGGACCATCTATCGACTTCTGACCGGCCGCTCCGTGCGCTATCCTTTGCCGATGCAAGCTGCCTATTCCGTCGGTGTGGGACTGGGGATGGCTGTTTTTTTCAATCAACTCTCCCGGAGCCAATGGGCGGAACCGAGCCCCTTAGAAGTTGAAATTGACTCCTATCTGGAAAATGTTAACAAGCATGTCATCCACCGGGCCCAAAGGAAAGGAAGCAAGGAGGGAGGCGATGGATGACCCTGCTAGCGGCCGTGCTGGGCCTTGCCGAAGGGATAGCCGTGGGCGCGGGATTTGTAGCCTTTCTTACCGTGCTGGACATCATCCCTCGTTTGGTGCACATCACGGGGATTGGTGATCGGGTTCGGGGCTTGGAAAGAAGCATCATCGCCGGGGGAATGCTGGCGGCCCTTGTTGACGGCCTTGATGGGGGATTAGGTCTGGCTCCCTGGATCATGATCTTTGTCGGCCTTAACATGGGCATCTTTGTTGGTCTTTTTGCCGGTGCCCTGACGGAAGTACTCAACGTGCTGCCCGTGTTGGGGCGGCGGCTTTCTTTACAGGACTCTTTGCGGGTTTTGCTCCTGGCCTTTATCCTGGGCAAGACGATGGGGTCCCTTTTTTACTGGCTGTATCCGGGCGTTTGGGAGCCATAGACAATAGGCCCCAGGTTATAATCCTCCTAAGGAGGGAATGATAAGGAAGGAAGTCTTGCAGAAGGGGTGATGAGGTGACGGTAATCAAAGTCGTGGAATTGGTGGGGGAATCTCAAACAAGCTGGGAGGATGCAGTCAAGAAGGCGGTCCAAGAAGCATCAAAAACCGTCCGGAATATCAGTGGTGTTGAGGTGCTTAACTGGACCGGGGATGTGGACGAGACAGGAAACATAGTCGACTACAAGGCGGATGTACAGGTAGCCTTTCGGGTGGAAGGGACCGAGTAGGGTGGGGATTATTTCCCCACCGTTATTTTTCAGGTAAAAGGAGTCTGACCTCGCATAATCCTCCCCAGAAGGGGAAAAATACGGGACGAGAAAGAACTTGGAGGTGATACAAGTGGAGTGGTTAGGAGCCGTTGTGCGGTTCATCGTTTCAGCCCTGGTGTTGATGCTGGTGGGGTACTTGGTTCCCGGGTTTAGAACCATGAGCTTTTGGCACGCCCTGCTGGCGGCCGTGGTCATTGCCTTGATCGGGTGGGTTATCGAAGCCACTCTGGGGAAGAAGGTTTCCCCGTATAGCCGGGGCATCGTGGGCTTTCTAGTTTCGGCGATTGTCATCTGGGCGGCCCAGTTTGTAGTGCCCGGTATGTCGGTGACCGTCTTTGGAGCCCTTCTGGCGGCCTTAGTCATTGGTATTATCGACCTTTTCGTACCCACAGTGGTGCGCTAGGCAAGTCTCCCTCCTGGAGGGGGGAAGAAGAGTAAGCGTCCTGAAGGGGTTTAGGACGCTTTTCTTCATGGTGGAGGTGGCTCGAAAGTGGCCCGCAAGCTCAAAAGGAATCTAGAGGAAAACATCGCCATTTTGACCGATGAGCTCGGGATTGACATCAGTTTTGACCTGATTCTGCGCCGTATAACCATCGGCGGCAAGGATGCTGCTTTGATCTTCGTCGATGGACTGATCAAAGACCATGTGACAGTTGACATCATGCGAACCCTCATGGCCCTCACCCGGGAGGATGTGCTCCCGAATCCTCTGGACAAGATTCTCCGGGAGGGTCTGCCCTATTTCGAAGTGGAAGTGACCGATGATCTGGATGATGTGATTTTCCAGGTCATCTCCGGTCCTTTGGTGTTGCTCATCGACGGTTTGGAACAGGTCCTTATCATTGATGTGCGGGAATATCCTGTCCGCGGCATTGAAGAACCCGACTTGGAACGGGTGACCCGGGGCTCCCGGGACGGCTTCGTCGAAACCTCAATTTTCAATACTGCTCTCTTGCGGCGGCGCATTCGGGACCCTCGCCTCCGCTGCAAGGCGCTAAAGGCCGGGAAGCGGTCCCAGACCGATGTCATCATCGTCTACATTGAGGATTTGGCTGAACCCCAACTGGTAGAACAAATTGAGTCAAGCATCGCCGGTGTGGGCGTGGATGGTCTTCCCATGGGAATCAAGAGCCTGGAAGAATACGTCGTTGGTTCAACAATCAATCCTTTGCCCAAGGTGCGCTACACCGAGCGGCCGGACGTGGCGGCGGCTCATCTATTTGAAGGTCATGTGGCTATTATCGTCGATACCACCCCGGCAGTCGCGTTGGCCCCGGCCACCGCTTGGCATTTTACCCAACACGCCGAGGAGTACTTCCAACACCCGGTCATCGGGACTTATCTTCGGTGGGTGCGCACCTTGGGGATGGTCCTGTCCTTTATCCTAACCCCCTTATGGCTGGCCCTGGTGATGGAAAAAGACATCCTGCCAGAGGCTTTAAGCTTCTTGGGACCGAAAGGCCCAACCACCCTTTCCCTCTTCACCCAGTTTGTCATTTTGGAGCTTGGTGTGGACTTGGTGCGGATGGCCTTCATCCATACACCTAATGCCCTGGCCACTTCATTGGGAATTGTGGGAGCCATCCTCCTGGGTGACTTTGCTGTTAAGGTGGGACTGTTCAACGAAGAAACGATCCTTTATACTGCCATAGCTGCCATTGGCACCTTTGCTACACCAAGCCTGGAATTCGGTTTGGCCATCAGGATGTTTCGCCTAATGACCCTTATTCTGACAGGCTTCTTCGGTCTAATCGGCCTAGCCGGGGGAGTCGTCATCACCATCCTGTTTTTTGCCTTGACCCGCTCCTTCGACACACCCTATCTTTGGCCCCTCGTTCCTTTCAACTTCAAACCCTTAATGCGGTTGATTTTCCGCACCCCCGTTCCAGATCTGAGGAGCCGTCCCGCAACGGCCCGTCCGAAACAAAAACCCGATTAGGAAAACAGGCGTGACACGTCGTAGCATCATGATCCCAAGACCTTCCCCCGGGGGCAGTCATATGTTATGATGATGGAGAACCTTAATGAAGAGGTGGGGTTTCTCCATGGGATTGCGGGGAACGATGGGCATCAATGAGCGGGGTCACCTGGAGATCGGGGGCTGCGATGTGGTCGATTTGGCAGCCCGATTCGGTACTCCCTTGTATGTTTTCGACGAAGAACTAATCCGGGAGCAGTGCCGCACGTATCAAGGGGCCTTTGCCCGGCATTACCCCAAAGGGAGAACCATCTACGCGGGCAAGGCTTTCTTGACCATTGCCATGTGCCGCTTGATCGCGGAAGAGGGCCTTTACCTCGATGTAGTCTCGGGAGGGGAACTCTATACTGCCCTGGCCGCGGGTTTTCCCAAGGAGAGGATCTACTTCCACGGCAACAATAAGTCCCGGGAGGAGCTCGTGATGGCCCTACAGGCCGGGATTGGCTGTATTGTAGTGGACAACTGCTTTGAATTAGCAGTACTTGATAGACTCTGTGAGCAGCTAAGCTGCCAAGTTGATATTCTCCTGCGGGTTACGCCAGGGGTCGAAGCCCACACCCATACCTACATCCAAACGGGTCAGCTGGACTCTAAGTTCGGTTTTCCCTTGGCCCAGGGGATAGCCCGGGAGGCCGTGCGAAAGGCCCTTGAAGCCAGAAACCTTAACTTGCGAGGACTTCACTGTCATATCGGGTCCCAGATTTTTGACCTGGAGTCCTTCGGGGTTACGGTTGCAATCCTATTTCATTTTCTGGATGAGATCCGAGATGAGCTTGGCTGGACCGCGGAAGAATTAAACCTGGGGGGCGGTTTGGGCATCAAGTACAACAGAGACGATTCCCCCGTCAGCCCGGAGGAGTACATTGCCTATTTGGCAAGGGTTGTCAGGGAGAATGCGGGAAGGAGCCGTTTGGATCTTCCCCTGATTGGCGTCGAGCCTGGCCGGTCTATTGTCGGGGAAGCCGGTACAACCCTCTATCGGGTTGGCGCCATCAAGGATCTCCCCGGCATTCGCAAGTACATAACCGTCGATGGCGGTATGGGCGACAACCCCCGGGTGGCCCTCTATCAGGCGGCCTATGAGGCTATGGTGGCCAACAAGGCAAACAGGAACAAAACCCAACTAGTATCTGTTGCGGGCAAATGCTGTGAGTCGGGGGACATGCTCATTTGGGACTTGGAGACTCCCCATGTGGTTCCAGGGGATCTTTTGGCTGTTCTTTGCACCGGGGCCTACACCTATTCCATGGCCAGCAACTATAATCGTCTTCCCCGTCCCGCGGCGGTTTTCGCCTATCGAGGGTCTGCGGACCTGGTTGTCCGGAGGGAGACTTACGAAATGCTCATTGCCAATGATGTTCTTCCCCCTCGATTGCAGGGTCTTGAAGTGCGCAGCGTCGAGCAGGCATGAACCTCTTTGGGGAGCTTTCAGCGCGTTTTTCGTCCCAAGTGGCCAACTACCTGCGGGAGGCCGGCCAGCTGGCCGCAAGGCGGGGACAGTACTGCTACATCGTCGGCGGGCTGGTGCGGGACCTCCTTTTGGGCTGGGAGAACACGGACATAGACTTGGTCGTCAGTGGGGGAGGCATTACCTTTGCCGAGGAAATTGCGGCCCATTGGGGAGGTCGGGTAGTCGTCTTTGGCGATTTTGACACGGCCAAGGTTTTGCTCCCCAATGGCTGGTCCATTGATGTGGCCGGTTCCCGCAAGGAGTACTACCCCCGACCGGGGGCCCTCCCCCGGGTTAGCGCCGCGGACCTGTGGGAAGATCTTTGGCGTCGGGACTTTACCATTAATGCTCTGGCCCTTTCCCTGGGTCCGGAGGATCTGGGAAAGGTCGTCGATCCCTTTGATGGCCTGGGGGATCTACGGCGAGGCTTAATCAGGGTCCTCCATGACCAAAGCTTCCATGACGACCCGACACGCTTGTATAGGGCGGTGCGCTTTGGGGTTCGCTATGGCTTCCAGTTGGAGGAGAGGACGCGGGATTTAATGGCCCTCGCGGTTGAGCAGGGGTTGGTCCGCCGCCTGTCTTCCCAGCGACTAGGGGCCGAGATTCGCAAGATTCTGGCGGAAAAGCAAGCTCTATCCATGATACAGATGTTGATGGAGTTTGGGCTCCTCGGGGCCATTCATAGGGCTTTGGCAGAGATCGACTGGGCTTTGCTTTGGGGCATTGCCCCGGCCCTTCGGGCCTTAGACCTTCCTTGCCACGGGTTTGCTTATTTGGCCGGGATTTTGTTTCACCAGTCGTTGGACCCAGCCATGGAGGCTGCTGAGAGGCTGGCCCTCAGTGGGGCCGAGCGGCGCAAACTTCGAAATCTCTTGGCCAATTGGCGTTTTGCCCTGTGGTGTTTGCACTGGCCCCAAGTTAGGCCCAGCACGATTCATGATGTTTTGTCCACCTTGCCAGAGGAGGGGCTGGCGCTCTTATGGGCCCATAGCGGAGCGCCTTCGATTAAAGAACGACTCATCGCCTATCATCATCGGTTGTCTAAGGTGGAGCTGCTAATTGGCGGCAATGATTTGACGGCTTTAGGCTACCATCCTGGGCCGTCTTTTGGGAAGGTGCTAAGGAGAGTTCTTCAGGCCAAGCTCGATGGGGAAGTTGCAACTTGGGAGGATGAGCTGTCCTTAGCTGACAGGCTAATGGGGCAAATGACAAAGGAGGATGCTTGATGCTTCCCTATAGGCTATCTGCTATGCTACTAACTGTGCCTGCGGCATTAATGGCCATCTCCATCCATGAATTTGCCCATGGAGCGGTAGCCGACTACCTGGGGGATCCGACCCCCAGGCTGTCCGGTCGATTGACCTTGAACCCCTTGGCCCATCTGGACCCAATCGGGGCCTTGATGTTGGTCTTGTTTCGCTTCGGCTGGGCCAAACCGGTGATGATTGACCCCCGTTATTTCCGCGATAGCCGTCGGGGGATGATGTACGTTGCGGTCGCGGGACCACTGGCTAATATAAGCTTGGCTTACTTCTTTGCGATTACAGGCGGGTTTTTTGCACGTCTGTTGCAGCCAACGGCGGCCAGGCTGCTGATCAGCTTCTTTGAGATCAATATCGCCCTGAACTTGTGGCTTGCCGCCTTTAATCTGATCCCGATTCCCCCGTTGGACGGGTCAAAGATTCTAATGGGACTGCTCCCGGGGCGTCAGGCTTATGCCCTGGCCCAACTGGAGACCTACGGGCCCTTGCTGCTGATTTTGTTGATTATGAGCGGGCTGGCCCGACAGCTTCTACTGCCCATCGTCCGGGTTTTGACTTGGGGCATGCGGTTCCTTTAGAAGTGCTGAAGAAAGGATGGAAGAAATGGGAAAGAAAGGTCGAATTTTTAGCGGCATGCGGCCTACGGGAAGACTCCATCTAGGCAACTACCTGGGGGCCTTGGAGGCCTGGGTGAAGCTGCAAGCTGACTACCAGTGTTTTTTTGGGATTGTCGACTGGCATGCCTTGACGACTGGGTATGAAGATACGTCGGCCATTCGGGAGAATGTGCGGGAAATGGCCATCGATTGGCTCAGTGCGGGTTTGGATCCGGAACAATGCCTCATTTTCCGCC